>PMTT01000589.1 GCA_003167275.1 Bryobacterales bacterium
CGCAATTTCCTTCATACCTGCTTTTACCATAGTCCAAGACTATAGTCCAACTCGGAATCTCGCGACGGCCGCATCCACCGAGCTTGGCCGTAATCCGATAATGCGCAATGGCAGAACCTGGGGTCACGGAATCCTCCGCTTCAGTTCGTCGAAGAAGTTCAGCAGAAACGTGACGTGAACAGAAGAGTTGTGTTCCCCCGTATCCACGGGAAGGACGGACGTCAGAACCCGCTTTCCGTCAGGCGCCAGATCGAAATTCGCGCGCCCCATGTTTGAGGCGATCCGAGCCTCCGTCCAGGGACGAGGCTTGCCGGGCACAAACGTATCGCCCCGGATTTCGTAGTCCACCACCATGATCCGGCCGTCGGTGGTGGCGTACAGGAGTTGGTGGCCGCTTCGCGACCAACGCGCCAAGGCGCCGTCGCCTCCCGAGATCTGCCATCGTCCGCCGGGACCCGGGAAGGGGCGCACGTAGATGTTGGTGGGTCCGGTTTCCTGGGAGGTGTAGGCGATCCAGCGGCCGTCGGGCGAGAACATCGGGAGTGTCTCAACGGCGGGCGTGCGTAAAAACGGTTCTGGCGAACCCGCTTTGGGGTTTTCGGGATCGCTGAGATCCAAGGGTATAGTCCAGAGATCCTGGCCGGTGCCGCTGGCGGTGTCAGACTGATTGTAAGCCAGGCGGCGGCCATCTGGAGAGAACGAGTGTGGATCCAATCCAGACCTGTTCTCCACCAGTTTGCGTGGTTCGCCTCCACCATCGGCGCGAGCCCACCAAAGCACCGAAATGCCGTTGGACAGAGAACTAAACACCAGGTGACGGCCGTCGGGGGCCCAGACCGGAAACTGGTTTCCGTGCGCGTCCGAAGTGATCGAGGTGAGAACCTCGCGGCTCGTGTCCCACACCCGGATGTTTCCCATGCCGATTCCGCCTTGGGAGAACGCCACCAGCCGGCCATCCGGGGACACGGCGAATGACCCAGTAGCTCCACCGCCGAATGGTACCGGTTGGGCCTTGCCTGTTGGATCCAGCCATACCGACCGCGCGGGCACGCTTTCAGGCTTTCCGCTCACGTATCCGAAGATCCCACTTCCGGCGGCCGGCGAGGCGAAATCGAATCGTCCGGCAGCCGTGATTTCGTTGGCTGCCATGTCGTCCAGCAATCGTACGGGCGTGCCCTCGGTCTCCAGGCGCCCAGGATCGAATCGCACCCCGAAGAGCACCCCCTCATGGATATATACCAGGTGGCCCGAAGGCAAATACCGGGCGAAGAATCCACCGCGTTGCACGGTCTTCCATATTCCGGTCTTAAAATCGAGCGCGTCGATTTCGGCATCGTTGAGTCCGGTAGTGGCTGTGTGGGCGGTGAAGATCGCCGCGCGCCCACCGGGCAGGATTTGCGGCCAGCGGTGGGTCATCTGGCCCTTCAATGGGGGATTGGTAAGCATTTGCGCCAGGCCGCCGGACGGCGGAATCCGGGACAGCCCGGTCGACGGAACCACGGCGAGGACGATGCTGCCGTCCTCACTCCAGGACGCTCCTCGCGGATTGGGAGTGGCCTCGGACAATGTGACCGCCGCACCGCCCTGCACCGAAATCTTCTTCAATTTCGAATCGGCGAAGAAGCCGATCCACTCGCTGTCGGGCGAGAAGAATGGATCGGCCGCGCCCTCGGTCCCACGCAGCAGGTCCAACTTAGCCTCATCCAATTGCCGACTGGCCAGGACGTGCTTTCCATCGGACGTACGAGCAATGAACACGATGCGCCTGCCATTCGGTGACAGCGCGAAAACCGTCCGCTGTTCCGCCACCGCCTCAGGTCCCAAATCGACGTTCAATCGCATCAGCGGCCGTTCCACCGGACGAGTCGCACGCCACGCGACTCCGAGCGCGAGGATGGAGACCGCGGCCATCGCCGCCAGGGCCGCGATCCACTTGGTGGGCCGTACCGGGGGCGCAACGGGTGCGAGGGCCGGCGGAGTGCTCGCCTCCTCCAGCAGGAGCCGTGCGCCGCTGATATCGCGCAGGCGCTGCCGCGGGTCGCGCGTGAGGCAGAGCCGCAGCAGTCGATGGAAGCGCGGTGGTACGGCCGCGATGTCCGGGTCGTGGCGCAGCACGGCTGCCAGCGTGTCGGTGACCGTCTCGCCTGCGAACAGCGGACGGCCCGTCAGCATCTCGTGCAACACCACGCCGAAGGCCCAGATATCGGCGCGCTTATCGACCGCGTGTCCGCGAGCCTGTTCGGGACTCATGTAGCCCGCGGTGCCCATGATCACGCCGGCCACGGTCGCCCGCATCGTCATGGTGGGCGAACTGGCCGCGTTGGCGGTCGCCGTTTCGTTGGACAGCGCCTTGGCGAGTCCGAAGTCGAGCACCTTGAGGCGGCCCTGGGGAGTGACTTTGATGTTGGCGGGCTTGAGATCGCGGTGGACCACGCCCTGCTCGTGCGCGTACTCCAGCGCGTCGATCAATTGGTAGATCAGCGGGAGCACCTCCTCTTCGGACAGAGGCCCCGAGAGCGTCTGGCCCTCCACCAGTTCCAGCACGATGGCGCGCTCTTCGACGCCGTAGATCGCCGCGATGTTCGGATGATTCAGCGACGCCAGCACCTGCGCCTCGCGGCTGAATCGGGCGAGCCGATCCGGGTCCTGGGCGAAGGCGTCAGGCAATACCTTGATGGCGACGTCGCGATTCAGCTTGGTATCGGTGGCGCGGTATACAGCCCCCATGCCGCCCTCGCCGAGCTTGCCGGTGATGCGGTAATGCGCGATGGTGGCGGGCGGAGTCAAGTGACCAATTCTACATCAATCCAAAGAGGGATGGACTCGGAGACAGACGTCAGTCGTTGGCCAGAGTCTTCAGCCAGCCGCATTGCAGTAGCTGTGGATCGGCGGTGACAAGCGTGAGTCCGAAGGCCGACGCAGTGGCCGCGAGGAAGAGATCGCCAGGATCGGGCGGCGGCAGTTGGATCCGGGACGCTTCCGTGGCTACCGCGAAAGTGAATGGCGCCTCTTTCAAACGGGGATGATTCAGCGCCTGCTCCAGCCACGAGTGAAAGTCCACCGGGATTCTCGACCGCCTGCGCCGGTGAATCTGGCTGGCTTCCCAGATCGAAATTGGCGACAAATACACCTCATTCGTTGAGCGATCGATTTCGCGGCGGGCGGCCCGGCCGACTTTCTGAGGTTCGAGCGCCCACCAGAGCCAAATGTGAGTATCGAGCAAGAGCTTCACTTAAATCGCCGCTTGCCCCAATCGTCGAAAGCGCCGATCGGTCCCACAATGTCACCTTCGATTTCCCATGTGCCTTGCATATAGCCGGCCCAAGATTTCTTGGATTCGGCTTTCGGCGGAACCACGTCGGCCACTGGTTTGCCGAAGCGCGTCACCCGGACCGGTTGTCGCGTCCGGCGGACATCTTCCAGGACCGCCAGACACGTCGCCTTGAACTTAGAGATCGCAATTTCCTTCATACCTGCTTCTACTATAGTCCAAGACCATGGTCCAAGTTAGGCGCCAATCTGTTTGCGGGAAGTCGTCATGCAGCAACCCTCCCTTAACCTTAAAGCCATGAAGAAACATTAGCCACAGATAAACACCGATGAACACCGATAACTCGTTTGTTTTGTTATCTGTGTTCATCTGTGGCTAATGCTTTTGCCTTGTTCAGGGAGCGTTTGCCCCAACCCCGGTACCAACGCGGAATTGATCCAGATGATGGCTCCGCAGATTCAGAAGAATGGGTCCAACCGTTAGGCCTTCGATGAGTGACATCCACCTGTCCGACGCCACCGGCATCGATCCCGACGGCCACTCACCACTCGGCAAACCGATTCCCGCCGCGGTACCCTGAGAAAGACAGACAACCGATATGGAGACCACCCAATCCCTCACCGACAAGTTGCTCGACCAACGCAAGCAGTCTGTGCCGCGCGGAGTGGCCTTCGCCCATCCGATCTTTGCCTCGCACGCGGAGGGCGCCCGCCTGTGGGACGTGGAAGGCAAGGAGTACCTGGACTTCACCAGCGGCATCGGCGTCATGAACGTGGGCCATTCGCACCCGCGCGTGATCCAGGCCGTCCAGGAGCAGTTGCAGCGCTACACGCACACCTGCTTCACGGTGGTGATGTATGAGCCCTACGTGGAACTGGCGTCCGAAGTGAGCGCCCTGGTGGGCCGGGGCGAACCGTACCAGACGGTCTTCCTGTCGACCGGCGTGGAGGCCGTCGAAAACGCCGTCAAGATCGCACGCGCTTACACCAAACGGCCCGGAGTGGTGGCGTTCACCGGAGGCTTTCACGGCCGCACGCTGCTTGGCCTCACCCTGACCGCCTCCAGCAGCGGCTACCGCCAGAATTTCGGACCCTTTGCGCCAGAGGTCTACCACCTCCCGTTTCCCTACGAATACCGTGGAGGGTCGACAGAGAAATCGCTGGACGCGCTCACCGAGTTCTTTGAAACCAGCGTGCCGGCGGACCAGATTGCCGCGGTGATCGTGGAACCCCAGCTTGGGGAAGGCGGCTTCGTCCCTGCTCCAGTGCCCTTCCTCCAGGGACTCCGGAGGATCACGCGGGAGCGGGGAATTCTGCTGATCGCGGATGAGATCCAGACCGGGTTCGGCCGCACCGGCAAGATGTTCGCGTTCGAGCATTCGGGCATCGATCCCGATCTGGTGACCGTGGCGAAGAGCCTCGCCGCCGGCCTGCCGTTGTCGGCCGTCGCCGGCAAGGCAGCCATCATGGACGCTCCGGCGCCGGGAGGCCTGGGCGGCACCTACGCGGGGAATCCGCTGGCTTGCGCCGCGGGCCTGGCAGTGCTTGAGGTATTTGAGGAAGAGGGCCTGGTGGAGCGCGCCGTCGGGCTGGGCGACCAACTCCGCGCAGGCTTGCTGAAGCTTCAGCAGCGCCGGCCGCAGATCGGGGACGTGCGCGGCTTGGGCGCGATGCTGGCGATCGAGTTGGTAAAGGATGGCCGGTCGCCCGATGGCGCGCTGGCGCAACGGGTAGTAGATAGCGCAAGAGAGCGCGGTCTGCTGCTGCTCAAATGCGGACCGTTCAAGAACGTAGTGAGATTCCTGCCCCCGCTAGTGACGTCTGCCAGCGAGGTGGAACGCGCCCTGGCGATCCTGGAGTCGTCGTTTCAGTAAGTGGGGCAGGCAATCTTGCCTGCAGCCGCCTCTCAGGCGGCTTTCGGACTTACAGCGAGTTTTCACACTTAGCCGACGGCCGGCTGAAAGCCGGCTGCAGCCAGGATTGGCTGCCCCACAAAGCTGATCGCTGAACTGCTGACCGTTGACAGCTTTTCTCAGTGATGCGCTACATGATCCAGTTTGCAGCCGGCGGGGAAGTTGTCCTTCTTCACCACTCTGACCAGTTGCATCATGCCCCGGTCCTCGTGGGCCAGGATGTGGCAGTGCAGCACGTACGTCCCCGTGAAGTCCGCGAAACGGTGACGGATCTGAACCGATCCCCCTGGGGGAATCGCAACCACGTCCTGCCAGATCCGATTGGCATCCGGCGTGTAAACCTTCCCCGTGCCGTCTTTGATTTCCACAATCTGGAAGGGATTGATGTGGATGTGGAACGGGTGAGCGATGCCAGTGGTATTGGTCACGAGCCAGTCCTGCACCGCAGCCAGTGGCATGCACTGATCGGCGGTCGCCTGGTTCTCGCCGAACTGTTTGCCGTTGATCGAAAAGTGGGGCGGCGAGTTTGGGAGTTTGCCGCGCGGAGCGTTTTGCGTAGTGCCGCCCTTCCCGTCCGGCACTCCCCAACCAAACTCGACGTTGCTGGATATAGTGGTCTGTGCGGGCAGGTCGTTCAGATACATGGGGAATGGCGGATAAGCCTTCTTGTCCTCCGCGTTGTCCTGAAAGAAATGCATCTCTTTTACGGGCGGCTCGTTCCCCGTGGCCGCGGCCACCTGCACGACAAAGAGAGTCTGGTTCTTAGGGGCAGAGCCGCCGACATCGGCGGGCACGATCAGGCGTGCGGTCTTGGCGGTGGTTGGCGCCTTCACCAGCAGGTCGGCGCGATTTCCGGCGGAAATCGTCAGGCCGCCCGGCACTTGCCCGGCCTTGCCTTTGCCTTCCAGGAACGGCTGATCCAGGTAGTTCTGCCAGGCGAACTGAACGCCGTCGGCGGCTACTTGCCGCAATTCGAATCCCGCCGCCTTCATGTCGTCGAAGAGCGAGGGAATCAGCGTGCCTTTATTCCCGCCGCCCATGGCATTCACGAAACGCCACAACTGAATCTCGCCGGGCTGCATCTGGATAATCGGATTGAACTTTCCGTTGATCAGCTTCTGGTTATTCCCGGTGCCGGGGCTATCCAGGCTGTTCTTCTCCAGGTTCTGTGTCGCGGTGATCTGTTGGAACACCATCACTCGATCCACCAGTTTGCGGCCGGCGGGTAATTGCTTCCCAAAGAAGGCCCGCAGCTTGTCGTCGTAGTCGCCTTCGATCACCAGGGCGCCCGACAGACCATTAAAGATGTGGAGCGAGGTCGCTCCATGCTTGTGCGCATGATACCAGTGCGTGCCCGGAGACTGTCCCATTTCGAACTTGCCGCCGGCAGTGTACTGGGGCAACTGCAGACAATTCGGATAGGCTCCCACCAGGTACTGGGGCCACTCGTTCAACAGCACCTGCGCCACGTCCCAATCCCAGAGTGACGATGGCGCGGGCCGCTTATCCCGAGCCGCCTTGGCGGCTGCGTCGTCGTCATACTTACCGACCAGCCCCGCGCGGCCCAGTTTCTTACTCGCCTTCTGAGCGTCCTGCAACTGTTTGACCGTATAGCCAAGCTGCTTGGTCTGGTAGGCCAGCGGCATCTCATGCCACATGGCGGGAGGCTGCTTGGCTTTGAAGATCGGATCGAATATCTTGGCCCACTCGGCCTGGCTGGTATTCTTATCGGGGAGGATCTGCACCAGCACGTTGTCTCCCAGCCCGTCCGGATCGGTATGGGTTCCGTGGAAGTGAAGGTTACTGGTGCTGGAACCGTGGAAGCAGTTCGGAAACTGATCGTTGGCCGGGTAAGTGGTTTGCTGGGTGGAGGCGTCGCAGCCGAACTGGTTACCTTCCTCCGTGACCAGGGAGTAGGGGAACTTGTCTTCATTCACCTTATTCAGGAACATGATGTCGACTTTGCCGCCCACTCTTGCCCGAAGCGTCGGACCGGGCCCCACCGCTGCTGCGCCTGGGGCCGCCTGTGAGCTGGTCTGCGAAAGATCCCACCCCTGGAACATGCGCAGATGGGTGTCCGCCGCATTGGGCACGCTTC
>PMTT01000193.1 GCA_003167275.1 Bryobacterales bacterium
CAACGATGCCGGGCAGCCCGGGGGGCGGGGATGGGAGGCCATCGCGATCCTGGTGCGGGCGCGCCAGGGCATCGCGGAGATCCAGGTGCGGGCCGGCGATTACCAGGGGGCGGAGGCCACGCTGCGCGCCGCGCTCGAGCCGGCGAGGCGTCTGTGGCAGGACGGGCCGAAGGGGCTGGAAGCGGTGCAGCGCTCACCGGCGGCGGTGTACATCCGGATCAACATGCTGCTGGGACACGCCTTGATGCGGGCGTCCGACGTGGACCGCAATGTGGATGGCGTGAAGCAGGCGCTCACCCAATTCGAACGCACGGTCGCGATCGCCGAAGAAGAGCGCCGCCGCCACCCGGAGATGCCCGACCTGGCCGGACGCTACAGCCAATACGTTGGCTACGCGCTGAAGGAGCTGGGGATTCTCACGGGCGACCAGGAATATTATCTGCGCGCCAGGCCGGCCCACCATCGCTCGGCCGAAGCGTCGCGGGAGATTTTCCGGAAGCGGCCCAATCCCCGCACGCAGCGGGACCTGGCAGACGCCCTGTGCGATGACGGCTGGTGCCGGCGTTTGTGCGGGGAGTATCAGCCGGCAATCGAAATCCTGAAAGAAGCCCTGGCGCTGATGGAGCCGGTCGCCAAGGCCGATCCGAACAGTCTGGAAGCGGAGCTGGAGTTGGCGACCATCGATTACCGTCTGGGCGCCGCCGAAGGCGCCGCGGGCCAGCCTGGCGCGGCGATTGGGCATCTATTGAAGGCCAAGGCGATGGTGAAGCTGCCGGAGCGGATCGATTCGACCGACCGCGAGCGGGTCGTGCTCTACGCGCAGATCCGCGAGGCGCTGGCGGAGGTGTGGATCCAGCGGCACGAACCCGCGGGAGCTGTACAGGCGCTGACTGAGGCGGTCGCCGCGGTGAAGGGCGGACAGAGCGTTCCACCCTGGAGAGTGGTGGAACTGGAGGCCCAACTGGCAAAAGCCCGAAAGCTGCGGTGAGGCAGCGGCGAAACGACCGCGAGGTCGCAACCTGGCCGCCCAGAATAGCCACAAACGAGCCTCATTTCGCCCCAGCACCTCCCTTTACAATTACAGACATGAGCACAATGGCACGCAGCGCCCGTCCCGCGAGACCCGAGATCGACAAATTGGCCGACATGGCGTTTGGTGTTTCTCGCGATCGAATCCTCAACGACGCCGGAGAGAAGCGGAACCAGGTGTTACATCAGGTCCGACTCACAGGCAACAGCGCAGGCTTCGTGCCCGCGCTAGTCAAGTGGGCGGCAGAGCGCGTTCGACAGATGGTCCTTGCCCATGCAGACGCCTACGTAGAAGCGTTCTCGCTCCACAATATGCCATCCGATGCGCTGGCGGAGACGGACCTCCGGACAACGGCCCAGCAAATCACGGCAGGCACCATCTCCAGCATCTGCGGTGACCTTGACCTCAACAATAGGAGGACCGGACAGCAGAAGAGCGTGCCGGTAGGGTATGTCAATCGGCAGATTTCGTCCGCGATGAATTCATCCTTGCAGGAGGGTTTGCTCAGACTCAAGCGGCAAGAGATCATGGCGCGTAACGCCCGGAAATCTGACCCAGCGGCGACGAGCGTCAATCCGACCACACCGAATGTTGGCATCGAGGAGTGCCAAGTCACCGGACTGATGCATTCCATTGAGAAGTGGCGCCAGACGGCGGCGCCGAACGGAGGAAAGCTCACGCAGAAGGAAGTCTGCGGAGCGCTGGGACTGGATCGACGTGCGTACTCGGCGGCCAAAAGGGGCAAACCGCGCGGGACGGACCACTATGCGCGCATCTCGAAGTTTGCGAAGGACCGAGGCGTCATTTGAGCAGTCCACGCCCCCGAATTCGCGCCGCCAGTGTTCGACCAGGACAGAAGGGCTTCTTGTGTCCGATAGATTTTATCGGACATAAGCAAAGGGGGCTCCGCATTGGTGGTTTCTCGGGCGTCTCCAAGTTCGTTAAGCTTTGGGAAGTCTACGGCGGTGTTGAAGCTTGAGGTTTGAGCTGTGTGGCGGGACTGGGTGGTTCTTACAGGCGGGCTTTAGACCGCCATCCGGATACATCGGATACAGTTTGCGGGGAGCCGACATTGATGACGGATGTTAATCGAACCGTCAGTACGGGTTCGGGCTGCCGTAGTGTGAAAATGCGTCCGTCTCGCCCCACCCCAACAGGCATCATGTCAACATAAAGCACGAAGTCGTGTGACTGGCAGAATGCGGCCGGAAAACAGACTTGACGGTCGGTTTCAATCCACGCTTCGAGCTCCGCTCTCCGTTTTCCTGGCGACCGCAGGGTGATCCCTTTACGGAACTCGCCGAAGCTCACGGCGCTTATGAACAGCGTGTCGAGGCTCTGTGCGGCAACCCACGTTTTCACCTTCGGCTCCGGTTGGGGTCGTATCAGCTCGGACGGAACGTTGGTATCCAACAGGAAGCCGCTCATTCGAAATCGACCGGGCGGGCAAAGGATGGGGTTCGGCTAAAGAGTGTGTCGACTTCTTCATCCGTGAGCAGGCCCCGCACCTTGGCGCATGCATCGATCAATTCCTGACC
>PMTT01000726.1:0-4320 GCA_003167275.1 Bryobacterales bacterium
CCAGGGGGTCCGCCCCACTAAATCCACGGAGGCTGCGAAGACTTGAGGTGTTGTAGTAACTCAGCCTCCTAGTGACCTAACCTCTGCCTTGGTCAATTCACGCCACTTGCCGATGGGCAGATCCCCGATTCGAATCGGGCCGATGGCCGTGCGCACCAGTTTCAGCACCTTGCTTCCGAGGGCTTCTACCATCCGGCGAACCTGGCGGTTGCGGCCCTCGGTGATGGTCATCTCCAGATGCGTGTACTTGGGATGATCGCGCAGGCGCTTCACCAACGCCGGGCGAGTTGGACCGTCACTTAGTTCCAGACCGCGGCGCAACTGCTCGATCTGCTCGTCGCCGAGCACGGTGGATGCCTTCAACTGGTAGGTCTTCGGCACATGGTGGTCGGGATTGGTCAGGCGCTCGGCGAAATCGGTGTCGTTAGTCATGACCAGCAGGCCGCTGGTATCCAGGTCCAGACGCCCCACCGGGGAAAGCCAGGTCCCCACGCCGCTGGTCAGATCGTAGACCGTCGGACGGCCCTCCGGGTCGCGATAAGTGGTGAGGTAACCCTTGGGTTTGTACAGGAGAATGTAGATTTTGGCCGCCGCACGGAGCGGCTTCCCGTCGAAGGTGACACGATCGCGGTCGAGGTCCACCCAGTGGTCTGGGTCCAGTACGCTTCGGCCATTGACACGCACCCGTCCTTCCGCGATCCAGCTTCGGGCGTCCGTCCGGGAACCCAATCCGGCCTTGGAAAGCACTCTTTCCAAGGTCTTTAACTGTCGTTCAGGGACCTTTGACCGGCGCTCTCCCAAGGGGGTGTTTTTTTTGGGCATAGTTAAAACCGTGCGAAAACGTACTGGTTCTAATGGTACAGTATGGTAGGGGAAATCCTGTAGTACTGGAGAAAGCTAACGGGACAGATACTGATCCGGGGAGCACGCCAATTGGTAACCATGCGTGGCTCCAAGGTACCCCGTCGCGGGGCCGAACTCAAGGAATTGAACCTCATTTCCGACGGCTCATTACTGATCAAGGACGGTGTGATCGAGGAGGTGGGGCCCACCCGCCGTGTCGAAAATCTGGCGTCGGCCCGTGGCGCCGTCGAAATCAGCGCAATCGGGCGCGTCGTAATGCCAGGATTTGTGGATAGTCACACGCACCTGATGTTTCCCCCGCCGGGAACGTCCGGGGAGAGGATGGAGAACGCGGCGCGGGCCGTGAATGTCACCACGGGCCAGCGGCTGCAACTCCGGACGCAAGCCTATCTGGAAGCCATGGCGCGTCACGGCACCACCACCGTGGAGGCCAAGACGGGCTGCGGCCCCGACGAGAGCGCCGAAACCAAGCTGATGCGTGTGCTGGCCGCGTTGAAGAACGATCCGCTCTACGTGGTGCCCACGTTCCTCTTTCGTGTGCCACAACCCGGCCCCACCGGCGATCCCGGTGTCAGGGCGGCGGTGGAGCGGGTCCTCACCGAGTTTCTCCCGAAGATTCACCGCCGCCGTTTCGCGCATTTCGCGGACCTGGCTTGGGATGGAGATCCGTCCCGGCAGGAGTTCTTCGTCCGATATCTGGACGCGGCGCGGAAACTGGGGTTTCCATGCAAGATCCATGCCGACGATGCGGATCCATCCGGCGCGATTGCCATGGCTATCCGGCACTTCGCGGTAACGATCGACCACCTCGATCATGCCACGCCGGCCGACGTGGCTATGCTGGCGGGCACCGGGACGCTGGCGACCCTGCTCCCATGCACATCCTTCTGTAACGGGGGCAGTGCCGCGCCTGCGCGAGCACTCATCGATGCCGGCGTCGCGGTCGCGCTGGCGACAGATTTCAATCCCCAGCACACCCAAACGTTAAGCATGCAGACCGTGGTGGCGCTGGCCTGTCACCGACTGGAAATGACTCCCGCCGAAGCCATTTCCGCCTCCACTATCAACGGCGCCTACGCGTTGGGACGCGCCGAGCGGGTGGGGTCGCTCGAACTGGGGAAAATGGCAGATCTGGTCATCCTCAATACCCCCGATTACCGCGACCTGGCTCAGAATTTTGGCATGAACCTGGTCCACATGACGATGAAGCGCGGCCAGGTGATTTACAAAGAAGGGGATGTAGCGCCCCGGGCGGCCCGGGATTTCGGCCTCAGTCCGACGTGGGATTGAGAGCGCGACCATACACTGGCAGGCGGTGCCGCCTTTGCATCTGGAGTCTTTGTCACCCTGGGTGCACGCCGGGTCACTTCTTTCCCACACGGGCGCGGATTTTCTTGATGAGGCGTTCGATCTCGTCCATTTTCTTGACAGTCGCGAGCGAGAGTACCTCGCGGTCGTGATTGGCCAAGTCCCACTTCAGCTCCTGCGAGAGCTTGACCAGCCGGCTGGTATCCTCCAGATTTTGCTCATGCGTGGACTGGAGACTCCTTTCCTGAAGCTCATTTGGGGAAAGGTAGATCGGGTCCTGATTTTGAGGCCCGGCGTTGCGCGAAGAGTGACCCGGGGATCCACCTGTGGTTCCAGATGGAGGTCCACTTGGGGATCCGGCTACAGGTCCACCCGGAGGTCCACCGCCAAGTCCTCCACCTTGCTGGGGTTGGCAGAGCATGACTGCCATCAGGCCCACGATGCAGCATCCAAGCGACGGTCTCATCGGCAACGCCCCCGTTTGAGAGAATCATACCCCAGCTACGAGCCGCGCGGACAGGCGCTGCCGCGAAACTCCGCGAATGTAACGTTCTTCAATTTTGCAAACTCTATACATTTAAGCGACAAACTCCAGGAGAATCTCCTCTACGATGGATGACGTGCAGATAGTGGAGCAGCGGGAAGCGGAAGGCATCAGCCGCCGGAGTTTTTATGTCGGCGCCATTTACGGACTTTGGGGGATCATCACGGCCGCGTTGGGGCTGCCGGCGATCTTCTACCTGTTCCTGCCGCCCAAAGTCAAGCAGGAAAACAATTGGGTGGAGATTGGCGACGTGACCAAGCTTTCGCCGAATACGCCCATGGAAATGACGTTTCGCCGGAACCGCGTGGATGGGTGGAAGATCCTGAGCGAGAAGAGCACCGCCTGGGTAGTGAAACAGGCGGACAACCAGGTGGTGGCTTTCGGGCCGCAGTGTACGCACCTGGGATGCGCGTATCACTGGGAGGAGGGCAAGAACGAATTCCTGTGCCCGTGCCACTCCTCTCTGTTTGCGATTGACGGGAAGGTGGTATCGGGTCCGGCGCCCCGTCCGCTGGACCGCTTCGAGACCAAAGTGCAAGGCAGCAAGCTGCTGATCGGCGAGTTGCACCAGTCGGAGCCTACCGCATGAAACGCCATTGGGAAAATGCCACCCACTGGCTGGACCACCGCACCGGAATTCAGACGGCGGTCCGCCAGTTCCTGTATGAAGAGATCCCCGCATCGAGCGGCTGGCACCAGGTATTCGGCAGTGTGGCTGTCTTCCTGTTCCTGGTGCAGGCGTTCACCGGGGCCCTTCTGGCCTTCAACTATGCGCCCACGCCCGGCGACGCCTACAACAGCCTGCGTTACATCCTGACCGAGATTACGGGCGGCCGTCTCATCCGCGGCCTGCACCATTGGGGCGCCAGTATGATGATCGTCGTCGTGGTGCTCCACCTGGTGCAGGTCTTTCTCTACGGCGCGTACAAGAAGCCGCGCGAGGCCACCTGGATGGTCGGGGTGGTGCTGTTGCTCATCACCCTGGCGTACGGGTTGACGGGCTACCTGCTCCCGTGGGACAACCGCGCCTATTGGGGGACGGTGGTGACCACGCAGATCGCGGGCCAAGCGCCGGTGATCGGCCCCTATCTGACCCGCTTCCTGGGCGGCGGGGGCGCCATCGGAGTGGTCACATTCGCGCGCTTCTATGGATTGCATGTGCTGTTGCTGCCGCCATTCACGTTGTTCCTGATCGCGGTGCATGTTTTCCTGGTCCGCAAGCACGGCGTGGCGCCGGCGCCGGGCGACGAGATCCTGCCGAAGAAGCAGTTCTATCCGCACCAGGTCTTCATGGATACCGTCGCGATCTCGATTGCCTTCGCGGTGCTGTTCCTCATGGCGGTGGCGGTCCGGGTGCCGCTCGAACAACTGGCCGACCCCACCGATACTTCGTACGTGCCGCGGCCGGAATGGTATTTCCTGTTCCTGTTCCAGACTTTGAAGCTGTTCTCCGGCCCGCTCGAGATCGTGGGGAGCGTGGTGCTGCCGGGGCTGGCGGTGCTGGCGCTGTTCCTGATTCCGTTCGTCGATCGCGGGCAGATGGTCAAGGTGACGAAGCGGTTCGTGGCTGCCTCCGTTGTTTTGCTGGCGGCCGTGGGATGGGG
>PMTT01000726.1:4413-23110 GCA_003167275.1 Bryobacterales bacterium
TGGATGATCCAGCATTTCAAGCGGCCCGCGGCGATGCGGCCGGGGTCGTCGATGCCGCCCATTCAGCTTAGCGACGCCCAGTTGAATTCGCTGGCGGCGTTCCTGTTGAAGCTCAATATGGATAATGCGACGGCGCTCGAAAATGCGCCCGAATTCGCCACGCAAGGGGCTTTGGTTTACACCGCGAATCATTGCAGCACCTGCCACGTAGTGAACGGCGTCGGTGTGAAGATCGGGCCGCCGCTCAACGGCCTTTCCAAGCGGCAGAGCCGGAGCTGGGTGGAGGAGCATTTCGCCGACCCGGCGAAGCTGTCGCCGGACTCGATCATGCCGGCGTACAAACTGTCGCCCAAGGACCTGGATAATTTGACCACTTACCTGTTCGCGCTGCCGGAATAGGCCACTCGCAAGGGAAACCCGGGGACAGACGGGACGTTTCCAGGTTTTGACGTTCTCAGGAAACATCCCGTCCGTCCCCTCTTTTCCCTCTCTTTTCCAACGGGCGCTTTCTTCCCTATGGGGCGGTATTATTGGCGACTGTGCAGGCCGGAAGGCCGGAGGTAACAAGATTCGCGCCCACGTTGCTGACTGCCGTGTTGCCGATCACTGTACTGGGGCAATTCACATTGAGGCCGGATTGCTTGTTCCTGTTGGCTGCGTTCCCACTCACTGTACTACGGGACGCGGTGATGCCATTTCCGGCATTGCCTAATGCCGTATTGCCACTGACCGTGCTATCGGATGCTTCGATACCATCCTGCCCGTTGCCGATCGCCGTGTTGCCGCTGACCACGGTACTACGGGCAAGAATGCCGAAGCTGCCATTGTAGCTGGCGTCGTTGCCAATTACCCCGCCACCTGTGATGCCGTTATACCCCGCGACAATGCCACCATACCCGTTGGACTCGGCGTGGATGTTTTCAACGTGGCCACCATTGCCCAGAAAGATTCCGTAGTACCCCATCCCACGGACGGTGCCGTTGGCCACTTTGATGTTATGATACAAGTCGCCGACGGAAGCAACCACCCCACTTCCACTGCCGACGCCGTCGCCGCCACAGGACGGCACGGGGCCGAACGTACAGACCACGGGGCCAATAATGCTGAAGCCGTTCAAGTCAATCGTGACATTGTCGGCTGCGATCTGGATGGCAATGGTATTCGCATCCGGCACGGTGAGATTTCCCGATAAGCGGTAACTGCCCGGTAGGGAAATGGTGACTGGAAAACCCGGAGCATCTCCCGGCGTCACATTGCCCGCCAGAGCTTGAACCTGGCTGATGAGAACTACCCCATCCACCGCATTGAGGCTACCGCATAGCCCGGCTGATAACAGGGCAAGTGGCAGCCATCGTGATCGTAACTGAGACATGTTGATATGCTCCTTTCTGTAACTCAATATTTCGAACAGGTTGCGTTTAAGGCTTCACGCTGAGCAGAGACTCGAACTCAGAACTGGCCGTCCCCTGGTACGCTGGGGCGGCAGCGCTTCTCTAAGGCGCGGGGGATCGCTCTTCCTCACAAATACGCGGACGCCACCCCTGCAATGGCGGCCAGTACTCCCCTAACCTCGGGGTTCTAGTCGATGCTTGGCCGACTTGGGCGCAAGGCCCTTGACAAGCGCTTTTCGTCCCTATGGCGCGGCATTGTTGGCGACCGCGCACCCTGCGCCGACGATAAAAAGATTGTCAGATACGACACTGCCGAATGCCGTGTTGCCAATGACAGGGCTGGGGCAATAGATGAAAAAACCCTGGTTGTTGGAGTTGGCCGTGTTGCCGCTCACGGTGCACTGATTGCACTGAAAACCTCCGCCGTTGCCAATGGCTGTGTTGCCGGTCAGCGTGCTGTTGTCGGCTTGAAATCCGTTGCCGCCGTTGGAAGTGGCCGTGTTGCCGGTAAGCCTGCCGCCATGGAGTTCGAAGCCGGCGTTACCGTTGGAGAAAGCGGTCACCCTGTCAATGATGGCTCCGGCACCGTCGATCGCAATTCCGGCGTCCCCCATCCCTCGTATGGAGCCGTTGAAAACAGTGGTGCTACTTTTGGACGATTGCACGCCAATACCGCTGCCCTTGGGGCCGCAGGACGTCACCGCCGGGGTCCCCGTGCAAACTGTAGGACCGAGGATGCTAAAGCCATTCAAGTCAATCGTGACATTGTCGGCTGCGATCTGGATGGCAATGGTATTCGCATCCGGCACGGTGAGATTTCCCGATAAGCGGTAACTGCCCGGTAGGGAAATGGTGACTGGAAAACCCGGAGCATCTCCCGGCGTGACATTGCCCGCCAGAGCTTGTACCTGGCTGATGAGAACTACTCCATCCACCGCATTGAGGCTACCGCAGAGCCCGGCTGATAACAGGGCCAGTGGCAGCCATCGTGATCGTAAGAGAGACATGTTAATTTGTTCCTTTCTGTACCTGGTAATTCGAACTGGTTGTGTCAGGGCTTTGGAAGCTGAGCAGAGACTCGAACTTAAGAGCGGCCGTCCCATGGGTGTCCGGGGGTACACTGCGCAGACCGGGCCGCCATACGCTTTCGGATCGAGAAACGCAGCGGATGGCGTCGTACGACCAGGATAAACAGCACCAGGGCAGCGAACGCAGCCGAGGATGGCTCGGGCACAGAGGAGGGAGTGCCGGCGCCACCCGAAACGCTGTCGATGGTGCCCTGGAGTTGAAACGAGTCGTCCTCGGCATTCAACTGGAAGGTTCCCGGAAGGAGCAACGCCAGGGCGCTCCCGGTAAGGGGCAAAGCGTCGGAACTGAAGGCCGAGGCGGTGTTGTCCGTCAGGAGGATAGATAGATCGGCCGTGCTGAGGTTGGCGGCGATTCCCGTCGCGAGCACGCCGTATTGGTCCACGGCTGGAAAATTCGCGACAACGATCGAGCCACTGGCGCTCGAAAAGAACAGGACACCGTTGATCGAGAAGGTGATATTGGTCGCCGCGTAGAGCCCCGCGGTAGGGTCGGGATTGCCATCGACGGCGGCGGAATCGAAGGTGTAGCTGCCGGTCACCGCGCCGCAATTGACCAGACCGCCGCATCCGTTGATGGCGTCGTCCGTCACCTGGCCGGTAAACGTGAACCCGATCGGGCCCGCAAAGGCCGGGGTCGCGAGCAGGGCGAGCAGGCCAGCCAACACGCCCGAACAGACCTTCGACATCGTCATACCGTCCCGCCGATGCCGTCGTGAGCGACGGTGTGGAAAATAGGGAATCTCATTCTCATATCTCCTCTTGCCGTAGCCGGGCCCCGAGCCGCGCCTACGCTCATTGAGTATGTGGGGTGCAGTGTAAGCCGTCACCACCTAGGTAGGTAGTAACGTTTTGGAACCGTCGGGTTCACCGGCATTCTTCCGCAGTCAGACGGAGTTCGCCGACCGGGCCCCCATCCTTACCCCGCACTTTATACTCCATAGCCGTTACGCCCTGGAACGCTTCTTTTATCTGTGGCATCGCGCAGCTCTTTTTCTTCAGTTCGGACAAGAAGGTGGCGACCGCGTCGCGATCCAGCTCGCCGGCTGAATGATTCACTAATGTGTAGGTGTAAGTGAGCCTCTCGCCCGGTCCGGCGGTCACGCTGTCCCAGCGGGTTTCCGAATCTAACATCCTAGGCAAGCGCTGGCTCAGTCCGGCAGCCACCCTGACCAGGTCGGGCTTCCCGCGGCCTTCGGACTGGGTGTTGCCGTCGTCGTCCGATACCGTCTTCAGTCCGTAGGCGACGGTCGAGAGCATGAGCCCGATTATGGCGAAGGCGGGCCACTTGCTTCGCCGGCCGGTCCGGATCATCTGGACGCCGCTGATCAGAACGATTACGCCAGCACCAGACAGGAAAAAGACGCCGACCATGATTTCCTGGAACATGACCGAATGCAACATGGTGATGAAGCCTGCCACGGCCGTAATGAGGAAAACCAGGCCAACCACCACCCCTATCTTGCCGGCGACGCGAACACCCGCCGGCCCGGTCTTGCTGGAATAGAAAGGAGCTTCCGCCGGCGGAATTGGATTCGGACCTCCCGGGTTTTGATCGGTGCGAACTTCGTCTTTCATATTTGCCCTCTCGATCGCGCGTTGGCGCCATCGATTGAGGATGATTGGTCCTGAAGGAGCTGTCACCACCTACGTAGGTGGCAATCGCGTGGGCCTCGCCGAAATGTTCATTTCACATTGCCGATTCTGCCCTCTTTGGCGGGCCAGGTCGGTGACCTGCCCCCGAAATGGGAGCTGCAGATCCCAAATCGCTGAAAACTCTCCGTTAACCTTCGTGTTTGCAATAAATCGATTAGGATCTGCAGATCCCGCCCCCAGGACGGGCCGCTACATAGGCAGCGGCGCTCGCAGAAGCACGGTAGTCCCCTGTCCCACGGACGAGTTCACCCCCAGCTCCCCACCAAGCCGGGCAGCGCGCAGCTTCATGCTCTCCAGGCCGTTGCCGTCATGGTGGCCCCCGCTCTCCAGACCGCATCCGTTGTCGCTTATCTCTAACGCCAGTTGCCGATCCACAACCCGCAGAGCGATGTGCGCTTCGGTGGCCTGCGAGTGCCGCGCGATGTTGTTGATACTCTCCTTGAAGATCAGGTAGACCTGTCGCCGCAGCTCGGTATCCAGTTCCAGATCGCGGCCCGAGTCGCTGACCGACCAGTGCATCTCCACATTCCGGGCGGAAAGTACATCGGCCGCAAATCGGCGCATGCGTTGCTTGAGATCGCTGAGGTGGTCTTTGTGCGGCTGGATGGCCCACACGATGTCGCCGATGGAATCCAGCAGTTCTCGGGAGAGCGCGCCGATGCGTTCGATCGGCTCGCCGGCTTTGCTTCCGGCGGAGCGCTGATGAGCCACTTCGCTGAGGATCGCGATCTGCGAAAGGCTGGAGCCGATGTCGTCGTGCAGATCGGTGGCGATGCGGATGCGAACGCGCTCGATGGCGAGCAGCTTGGCCACCCGCGCGCGATGCACCCAGAAGGCGGCGGCCATCGCCGTGGCGATGAGGATTCCCTGAAACCAGGCGCGCTGCCAGAGGGGCGGCGCCGGTGCGGTCGCAATACGCGGCATTCCCCTCTCCTGGAGCGATGCCATCGGCGGAGGTATAGTGCCGGATGTGCGCCAGATCCGGATCCAGCCGGTCAATTCCGCCTCCGGTTCCGATGTAGATCGAGCCGTTGCGGTCTTCCGCGAGGCTTTGCACATTGAGGCTGGAAAGTCCGTCTGAGTAGCCGTACTGCCGGAATTGTGGGTCGGGTCCGGGCCGGAACCATACGAGGCCGGTGTAGCCAGCCAGTAATTGCCGTGGCGGCCGATCAGCACCTGTCTGACGAGACGATGCGGTAAGCCTGTGCCCCTGGTCTGATTCGCAAATCCGAAGCCGTCAAAACGTGAGAGCCCTTCCCCGGTGCCGAACCAGAGAAAGCCGCGCGAATCCGACGCAATGCTGTAAACGGCGTTATTCGCCAGTCCGTCGGCGGTAGTGTAGCGCCGAAGCGGAAGCTGGGCGGCGGGGAGGGACCAGCAGACCGCAAGCACTGCCAGACCGAATATCCGGCAATGTGCCGAGACGCGCATGTCTGGCCCCTATTATAAGGATTCCCGCGCAACCGCGGTGCCGGCGGAGCGCTTTCGCCTCCGCCAACTCCGAATCCCGGCCACCACGGCTTAACCCGTGATGGCCCCTCCACTTTATTTGGAACACGACTTGTCAAGATACGCGAGTGTAACTTTACTAGTCGAGCTGACACCTGAGGTGTTCGTCACCACCAGCGAGACGGTGTAGTTGCCGGCCCCATTCTGGAACGTCAGTAGCGGAACCGGGGACGTGTTGCTCGGCCAGAATGCCGCCGGGTTGTCGGAGGACCACCGATAGGTCAAGTACTGTCCGTTGGGGTCGATCGACTGCGAAGCGTCCAACTGATATGGGCTGTCAGATACCGCCACCGTCCCTCCGGCTGATGGTATGGCGTTCATCACAATCAGTGGGGCGCCCATCGGCGCTGAAGTATCTGTGAAGGTGATGGAACCGGGAGCCTGGTCAAAGTAGATCAAGGCCAGCCCGCCCGCCGCCGAGACTACGTCGCTGAATGTTGGCGGAGGGGGCGGGCCGAAGTACACTGGCGGAGCTAAAGATATGTGATAAACAAAGGAGAAGGCGTAGGGGCTCCCAGTTGGGTCCGAACCGAACAGAGGATAGCCGCTGGCCACGGTGCCGACCAGCATGACGTTGGGCCTCTGAGTACATGACATGTAGACCTTATCGACATTCACGTTAACGGACGCGAATATCGATTGCGTGTAATCCACTGAGGATGGTGTCGGGATCGGCGTCCCCGGATCGACCAGGAACAGATCGTGCGTCAGCCTGGCTAGGGTCGCATTGTAGGCCAGCCGCGTGCGGATCAGTTTGGCCCCGGAGGTAATCGGCCCGACCACCGCCGGTGGTAGATTCGGCTGGAGGGTCGACTGAATCGTGGTCGAGTCGACGGCATGCTCCATCACAAAGCTGGTGACAGTTTGAGGGGGAGAGACGCAGTCGTTATACTGCGCCGCCAGCGGAAGGGCAGCCACAGTCGCGAATATGGGGGCAAGGTAGAACCACCGGATCGGGCTTCGAGTTGTCATCTTTTTACTCCTTTGGTTAGGGCCGGCGCAATGGTTTGACGGCCTGCATCTGAGCGGGCAGGGAAACGGGTTGATCGGCGGCGTGTGGGACTGGGGCAATGACCACAGGTGCGCCAGTCGCTGGAACATCGATTTCCATCAGGTCGGCGCCGATCTGCAAGGGGCCCTTGTAACCGGCGGCGCGAGTCCGGCTGACGATATCGTCGGCCGTGGTCCCGGGTGGAATCCCCATGTGGGTGTAGACCGCCAGCTTGGGGGCGGTGTTGAGGAAGACCCTGGCCGCATCTTCGGGATTGGTGTGGTAGGAGTACAGTTCCGGGCTCGCGTCCTGAGTGTAGCCCCAGACCTCGTGAATTAGAACATCCGCGCCGACCGAGTTCTTCACGAGATTGTCACTGTATCGCGTATCCCCGGAGAAGACAACCGACTTGCCTTGGTAACCGACCCGGAATCCGTAAGCCGGTTCGACGGGCGCGTGGTTCACCAGGAAAGCGTTCACCGTGACGCCATTGTTACTGTAGACGAGGCCCTCGGACAGCTCCGAAACTATAGGCTCCACGCCAGACGTGGGGAAGGTCAGCACCTTGAAAGTCGAACTCCGGATGTAAATGTCAGTATCAAAAACCAGCCGGAGCAAGGGCATGATGGCTGTGATGGAAAAAGGCCCGTCGGGACCGGGACCGGGTCCCCAGACCCGGAGAGGCACGTCATAGCGGAAAAGCCAGCCGTACCCGTAGAGAGCCGGAAGATCGGCGATATGATCGCTATGCAGATGGCTGATGAATACCTTATCGAGAGCGATGTTGGGGTTGTCGGCCGGACCGCCGGACTGCAGGAGGCGGGTCACAATGCCCTGGCCACAGTCGAACAGCATGCGCTCGGTACCCGCGGTAATCAGCAGACCGGCATTTACCCGGCCGGATGCCAGATAGGCGGCTGGATCCAGCAGAGGCACACCTGTGCCCAGAAGCGTGACACTGATGACGGGTTGCGCAGCGGTGGTCTGCGCGTTCAGAGGACCACTCGGGCAGAGTGCAAGAGCAAGAGCGAGTATTCTTATCGTTGGCGGAGTTCTTCTCATTGTTGTGTCTCCAGGATGTTTTCCGAGGGAATCCTCATTGAGCCGTAAAGCGCGTTCCCTCTTTGGCGCTTGTGGCCGTCTACCAGAAGTTTCAGCACGCGGACTTCGTGAGGCGTCATTCTCCGTTTCAGCCCGGCGCTTGCTGCTTTTTCCGCATCCTGGGGACCATCACCCTGACAATGGTCATCATGAGAAACATGCAAACCGCGACAAACAGGCAGAAACCCGAGGCCAGCTCCGCATCCACCGAGGGGGATGAGCCATCGCGATCCGGTAGGTGGTTCCACTCGATTACCGAGTACGAAGCGGCGAGTTTCAGCCCCTTGGATTGGTATTCGCGCTCCACGAACGCGGGCAAGGATCGGCTGATCTTCCCGGAAAACTGCGCGATGCCCTTTTTCCGAAACTCCTCAGGCCATTCTTTCCGGCCCCGTCCATCCTCGTATGACACGTCACGCACGAAGTAGCGAATCGGGTCGGCGGGAGTCCACCCGCCGCCGGTTATGGGCGCGAAGAGCTCGTGGCTCACCGTGGCCGTGTTGAAAGTATGCTTGAATGCCAGTCGATAAGACTGTTCCATCCTGCCTTTCACATCGGCAAACCTCGCACCTTTCGGAAGATCCGCGATTCCCGATGTGAGATCGATCGGATAGACCGTTTCCTGTCGATCCCGCTGCCCGGAATAGTAAATGACCGGAAAGAGCACCGCTCCCACCAGGATGGGAATCGCGGTGGCCACCAGGACCACAGTCCAGGAGACGCTCTGCACCGGCCGCTGCATGCGATCCATGAGGCCCCGCTCTCGAAGGCCGGCCTCCGATTGGTTGGAATCGTCCGCGGAGGCCCAAACCAGCGATGGGGCGAACCTTCCTACAGCTCTGGTGATCGCCCAGAGGGGCGCCACCAGCACGCCAAGAGTTAGCACGGCAGTGAGCGCTTCCTCCGCCGCGCCAAATGTGTCCAGTTCCAATCTGATCAGGTAAGCGTCCAGTCCGGACTCCGTGGTCGCGCTGTACATGGTGTAAGCGAACGCGGCGGCACAGTAGATCGCCCAGATGATTTGGGCCGGCGGAGTCATCCGGAACCACGGCGTAAGCCACCGGCCGGGCGAATTCCTCAGACTTGGACGGGAACCTTGAATCGCAAACTTCATTGAAGAAACGATATCAGGAGAAGCGCACGCCGTCGCCACCTATGTAGGTAGTGACGTGGTCCTGGTACCGGTAGCCATTTAACTATTGCGATGCGGCCGCGGGGCGTCGATTCACCCGACAATCTGGTTCCGCAGCGCCTTGGCCACCGCTTCCGACTTGGTGTGCACGTGCAGCTTATCGTAGATGCGCTTCATGTGGAACGAAATGGTGTTGACGCTGACGCCCAATTCCACCGCGGCGGTCCTATAGTTGTGGCCGTCCACCAGCAACTTCAACACGCGGAGTTCGTGGGGTGTGAGGTCGTGGTCCTCGGGAGGCGCCGGACGGGTCTGGCGGAACAGGGCGATCACCCGCGCGGCGATCTCGGGCGACATGGGGGAGCCTCCGGCGGCCGCGTCGCGAATGCCCTGGATGAGACGCGGCGTTGGTGTCTTCTTCAGCAGGTACCCGGAAGCGCCCGCGCAGATCGCCTCGAAGACGCGCCGATCGTCGTCGAATACGGTCAGCACGACGAGCATCAGATTCGGGTAGCGCTCCTTCAGCAGCCGGATCCCCTCGATTCCGGACTTGCCGGGCAGTCCGATATCGACCAGCACCACATCCGGGAGGTCGTCTCCAATGCTGGGCAACGTTTCCTCGACTGAGCCGAATGCGGCCGCGCAGCGCAGGTCTTCGGCGCCATCGATCAACTCCCGCAGTCCTTCGCGGATCTCGCGCTGGTCTTCGATAATGGCGACTGTGACCACTATTTACTCTACCCCTGAAGTTCCAGGAAGCAACTACCTACACAGGTGGTGATCTTGGGGGGATTCGGGAGGGACGGACGGCAACCGCTCCCTCACGGTCGCGGCTCGGTTTGTTTGGTGGGACAGGCGAAAGCGCCTGTCCCACCCAAAACCAAATCGACCGCGACGGACCAGCGACAAGATCGCCCGGCGCTACACAGGCAAGGGCGCTCGCAGAAGCACGGTGGTCCCCTGTCCGGCGGACGAGCGCACTTGCAGTTCCCCGCCAAGCCGGGCGGCGCGCAGCTTCATGCTCGCCAGGCCGTTGCCATCATNNTGCGAGTGTCGCACGATGTTGTTGATGCTCTCCTTGAAGATCAGGTAGACCTGGCGTCGCAGTTCGGGATCCAGTTCCAGATCGCGGCCGGAGTCGCTGACCGACCAGTGCATCTCCACGTTCCGGGCGGAAAGAACGTCGGCGGCAAAACGGCGCATGCGTTGTTTGAGATCGCTGAGGTGGTCCTTATGCGGCTGAATGGCCCACACGATGTCACCGATGGAATCCAGCAGCTCACGGGAGAGCGCGCCGATGCGCTCGATCGGCTCGCCGGCTTTGCTTCCGCCGGCGCGCTGGTGCGCCACTTCGCTGAGGATGGCGATTTGCGAGAGGCTGGAGCCGATGTCGTCGTGCAGATCGGTGGCGATGCGCGTGCGGACGCGCTCGATGGCGAGCAGCCTGGCCACCCGCGCGCGATGCACCCAGAAGGCGGTGGACATGGTCAGGGCGATGAACATTCCCTGAAACCAGGCGCGGTGCCACAGGGGCGGCGCCACCCGGAATTCCACGGTGGCCGGCACGGGGCTGGCCTCGCCCTCCGAGTTGATGGCGCGCACCGCGAACCGGTATTGCCCAGGCGCGAGCGCGCCGTAATGAACCGAGCGGGACTCGATGGGCGTGCTCCACGGGTCGTCTCCGAGACGATACTGATAGCGGAGAACGTTGCCCGGAGAATAGCTCAGCCCCACGAAATCAAGCTGCAGGTGTTCCTGACCCGGCCGCACCTCGACGCGGCCGATGCTCGATTCGCCGGCCTCCGAAACCGGCGCTGGGAGCCCGGCAATCGAGACGCCGGTGATCCATACGGGTGGGGCACCGCTCGCCGGGCCGTTTCGCGGTACGAGGCGCGTCAGCCCGTGATTGGTTCCGAACCACATGGCGCCGGTACGGTCGCTATACGCCGAAATCACCTCTCCCGGAGCGATGCCATCGGCCGAAGTATAGTGACGGATGTGCGCCCCATCCGGATCCAGACGGTCGACTCCGCCCCCGGTTCCGATGTAGATGAACCCGTTGCGGTCTTCTGCGAGGCTTTGCACATTCAGGCTGGAGAGCCCATCGGCGTAGCCGTATTCGCGGAATTGCGGGTCGGCAGCCGCCGGCTGGTCGAAGCGCAAGAGTCCCTGGCTATTAGTTGCCACCCAGATGCGCCCTGAATGGTCGAGCAGGATGCTGTGAATCAATCCTGGCCTGGCCGGACCCCGCACCGGCGAGGCGCGCCGATCCCGCACCATCCACAGCCGGCCGTCTTCATCCCCGATCCACACGTGCCCGGCGTTGTCTTCACCGAACGCAGATGCGAAGCTGGGGACCCGATCGGTAGCAACCGAGATGAACTTCTGTTCGCGCCTGCTCCAGAAGGCGAATTTGGTCGTTTCGGTCCCTACCCAAATATTTCCATCGCGGTCCTCATAGAGCCGGGTCACTACATCCCCCGGCAAGCCATCGCGTGTGGTGTAAACCGCCTTGGGCAAAGTTTGGGCAAGCTGCGAGGGGCTCTCCAAACGGGGATACCGGCATAGCCCTTGACTGCTCGCCAGCCACCATTCGCCGGCGTGATCCTGCAGGATCACTTGTGCCGGCCGCCAGCCTAAATAGTGGATGCTCTTGGGAACGCGCGGCGCGATGGCCTGAAAACCACCACCCGAGCGAATGGCGACGCGAAAGCCCTCCGAGACTCGGCGGCCGGCGATGTACAACTCGCCGCGTAGGGTCTCGGCAACCGAAATCACCGCGTCCATTTCGATCCCGTCCTCGGTCGAATACGACAGCATACCGCCGGCTGCTAGTTTGAACGCGCCAAGATCGCCGGTTCCCATCCACAGGTTGCCGTCCCGATCCTGTCCCATTGTCCCGACTCCCCCGGGGGGCAGCCCGTTCTCCTTGGTCCACACGCGGACGGGCGCTCCGTCCGCGGGAAACTGAGCCAGAAATCGAAACATCGCCACCCACACGTCCCCTTCCCGCGATTCGAATATGTCGAAGACCCGAGCCTCCGGCAACGCGCTGTTTTGCCCGGAGATACGTTCGAATCCCTTGGCGCCCGGATGCGGTGCGGGAGCGGACCGGTAGAGACTGTTAGTCCTCCCCACCCATATGCGGCCCTTTCGGTCTGTAAGCAGATGCGTAATCTCGGCATGAGGACGTTCTTCGGTTGATGTGAAGCGCTCAATGCGCCCGTCCGGCAGGCGCCGGTATAAGGTCCCATCCGCGACGCCGACCCACACACCGCCCTCCGCATCTTCGGATAGGGCTTGCACTTCCGAATCGCCGTAACCCACACCGGGTAGACCAATCCGAACTTCGGAGAGGTGCGGTGTGCGGCTGGCAGTGTCGTCGATGGTATACAGACCGGCGATCGTCCCGCACCAGAGCGTGCCGCCGCGGTCTTCCAGAAGCGTCAGGATGTTGGCGGCCTCCGGCTTGCCAGCCGGCCGGATGACCAGCATCCGATCTGCGCTCGATTGCGGAAGATCCGGCCGGAACCGTACCAGGCCCGCGGGTGTAGCCAGCCAGTAATTGCCGTGGCGGCCGCTGAGCACCCGTCTGACGAGGCGATGCGGTAAGCCCGTGGCCCTGGTCTGATTCGCGAATCCGACGCCATCAAAACGCGAGAGCCCTTCCGCGGTGGCGAACCAGAGAAAGCCGCGCGGATCGGACGCAATTCCGTAGACGGCGTTGTTCGCCAGGCCGTCGGCGGTGGTGTAGCGGCGGAGTGGAAGCTGTGCGGCGGGGAGGGACCAGCAGGCCGCGAGCAACGCCAGCCCGCAACCCTGCAAATGTGCGAAAACGCGCATGTCAGGTCCCTATTATAGGTCTGGATGGTCCGGCGGGCGATCAGCATCACGCGCGCACCACCCAGAATGAGGATCAGCAACGGTGTCTTACGCAGCCCGCGGCGCTTCTTCAGCGCGCGAAAGGAGTGCATAAGGTCTTGCAGCATGTGTCGTCGATGGCATACAGACCGGCCTCCGTCCCGCACCAGAGCGTGCCGCCACGGTCTTCCAGAAGCGCCATGATGTCGGGGGCCCCAGGCTTGCCATCCGGCCGGATGACCAGCATCCGATCGGTGCTCGATTGTGGGAGATCCGGCCGGAACCGTACCAGGCCGGCGGGTGTGGCGAGCCAATAGTTGCCGTGGCGGCCGATCAGCACCTGTCTGACGACGCGATGCGGTAAGCCCGTGGCCCTGGTCTGATTCGCAAATCCGACACCGTCAAAGCGCGATAGCCCTTCCGCGGTAGCGAACCAGAGAAAGCTGCGCGCATCGGACGCAATGCGGTAAACGGCGTTGTTCGCCAGCCCGTCGGCGGTGGTGTAGTGTCTCAGCGGAAGCTGTACGCCCTGGACGGACCAGCAGGCGGCGAGCACCCCCAGCCCGAGAACCCGCAAATGTGCGAAAACGCGCATGTCAGGCCTCTATTATAAGGAAGAGCGCCTGCCGAAAAACGCGACCGCTGTCCTCTCTGTCCCACCTGCTATTCTGAAAACGAACCGAGCCCATGCCCGCACGCCTCGAAGGCATCTTCACTCCGACCCTGGTCCCGTTCGACGCTCAGGGCGAGATCAACGAGCCCGAATTGCGCCGTTTCGTTTCCTGGCTGATCGAGCGCGGGGTGCACGGCCTCTATCCCAACGGCTCCACGGGCGAGTTCCCGCGCCTTTCGCTGGAGGAGCGGCGGCGCATCGTACGCATCACCTGCGAGGAGGCGCGCGGGCGCGTGCCGGTGCTGGCCGGCGCCGCGGAAGCTAACGTCAAGGAGACCCTGGCCGCGTGCGAAGCCTATGCCGGCATGGGCGCCCGCGCGGTCGCCATCGTTTCGCCCTTCTACTATCGGCTGGCGGCCGATTCGGTGTACGCGTACTTCGCGGAGATCGCGCGCCATTCGCCCATCGACATCACGCTTTACAATATCCCGATGTTCGCCAGCCCCATCGACGTGCCCACCAT
Source organism: Bryobacterales bacterium (assembly GCA_003167275.1). GTDB lineage: Bacteria > Acidobacteriota > Terriglobia > Bryobacterales > Bryobacteraceae > JAIQFL01. The sequence continues at coordinate 18,276 of PMTT01000726.1, forward strand.
CCGGCGGCTGGCCGAATTCCCGCGGATCGTGGCCATCAAGGACTCATCCGGGGACCTGGCTTTTATGATGCGGATGATCGCCGCGGTGCGTCCCGCGCGCCCGGACTTCGCGTTCCTGACGGGCTGGGAGGCGGTGCTGGCGCCCATGCTCATGATCGGCTGCGACGGCGGCACCAACGCCAGCAGCAATGCCGTGCCCGAGGTGACGCGCACCATCTACGAACTCTCGCGGGCCGGCAAATACGAAGAGGCCATGCGCTGGCAGTACCGGATCCTGGAGCTGTTCGATGCCATGCTCTACCCGTTCGAATTTCCCGACGGGTTCCGCGCGGCCGCCGAGATGCGCGGATTCCGCTTCGGCCACGGCCGGCAGCCCATGAGCAGCCAGCGGCAGCAGGACCGCGCCCCGCTTGAGTCGGTGCTGAGATGCATTCTGGCCGATTTCGGCCTGGTGGATCGCCCGGCCGGCGGCTGCGCCCCGCGGACCGGCGACGCGCCGCGGGATGGCGTGGAGCAGGTGGTGCATGAGGTGATGCGCGCGCTTGAAGAGCGGGGGCTGATTTGAACGGGGCACTGCTATTCGTCGAGGTGGGCGGGTGGTCGCCGGCGATGGTCATCCTCGACGCCATGGAGAAGACGGCCGGCGTGCGGTTGATTCAAGCGGAGCTGAACGACAGGCCGGGCGTTTGTATGAAGCTCACCGCGCCGCTGGGAGATATCGAGGCCGCCCGCGGCGCCGCGGAAGAGACCGCGCGCAGGCTGGAGACCGAGATCGTCGCGGACATCATCGCGGGTCCGGCTGAGTCGTCGGCCGCTGCCTATGAGGCGCGGCCCGATTTCAATCCGCTCATCGAGCAGGCCACGGTACACTTCAGTGAGACAAATATGAATGAACAGGCAAGCTTTGCCGTGGGGTTGATCGAGACCCAGGGTTTCACGGCCGTATTTGAAGCCATCGATACAGCGCTCAAGACCGCGGCCGTGGAGGTGCTGGCACGGGAGAAACTCGGCGGCGGGTACATCACGGTGGTGATCAAGGGCGATGTGGCGGCTGTGACAGCGGCTGTTGAGGCCGGTAGCGCGAAGGTGAACGGGTTGGGGCGGCTGATCGCAGCGCACGTGATTCCGAGTCCGAGCCAGGGAGTGCTGTCGCTGCTGCCCAAGTGAGACGGGCATTCTTGCCTGTGTTNNCAAGAATGCCTGTGCCACGGGGGGCAGGCATGCCCGTGCTACGAATCCTCGGTCACCTGCTCCAAAGACTCGTCTTCGGCATAGGTGAGCTCGATCTGCTCTTCCTCCTCGGCGCTGACTTCGGCGCCGGGGTAGAGCCGTTTCAAGTCCCACTCATTGACCCACCGGCGCACATAGGAGCGCATGCGGCGGCTCATCGCCGTCACGGCCAACAGCGACTCCGGTATCTCGGGCGGGTCCCAACCGTAGGCCTTAGCGTGGATCTCCTTGATCCGCTGGTAGGTGGCCGCCAATGTGGAGTCGTCGGGCGGTTGCAGTGTTAGCGCTTCCCGCTCGATCAGGCGCATGCCGGTCTCCGCCCGGCCAGCGAGGGCCACGAACTCATCCGTCTCCTTTTTCCGAAATCTGTCTCCTACGATGTCGCGATCGCTCTTCTCCTGGAGCACCGCGAGACCGAAATCCCCTGTGATGGCGGCCACGGCGGTCAACCCGGGGTAAGCCTCGCCCTTCAAGTGGCCCATCCAACGGGCCAGTTCGGCGTAGGACCGGCCACGCTGCATCAAACTGTACCGGCCCACCAGTTCCACTTCGTCGATCAGCAGCACCCACCCGGTATAACCCGCGGCCTGAATCAACCGCGCCAGGAAACGGTAACGCTGCAGCGCCAGCTCTTTGATTTTGACCGGCTTGAGCACATACATCCCCGAGGCGCCAACCTGCTTCAAGCCTTGCTTGATCTTACCGATCGACAGCCGCTCGCCCAACCAGAACCGGGTAATCTGCTCCACCAGTTCCGGATCGTTGTGCAGTTTCTCGTGCAACAAGACGGTGGCGGCAAAGATGGAATCGAGTTGGCTCGTCACACTGTTGGCCCATGCAGAGAACTCGGCGTATCGCTGAGTGTTGGGCTGTAGCCGCAGAATCATCTCGCGGATGGCTTCACCGGTGAGTCCGGGAACCTCGGCGCCGTCTATAGCGGCGTGGAACATCTTGTCGGGATCGAAAAGCGGTGTCTCTTTGCTGACCACCACACGGCTCGTAACAAAGTTCCTGGAAATCGCGAGGTGCTCCAGGTAGTCCAGCAGGTGCGACTTGCCGGCGCCGAAATCGCCGGCGAACAACAGTCCGCGGACCTGCTTTCCCTCACGGGCGGAACTCTCCACCGAAGAGAGCCTTTCCAGAAAGGCGCTCTCCACAGCACTCTGGTTGGAACCCAGCTCACGTACGGCGTCCCGATTCGGCACTCCGTTCCGCAGCGCTTCCAGAGCGCGCCGATATTCGAATACGCGATCGGTCTCCATCATCATCAGTTTCCTTCGGCGGCGGCCGAAATCCGGGCCAGGGACGCCATCGGGTTCACCAGGCTTCTGTCTCGAATCTCATCGAAGACCCTGTGCTGCAAAGCGATATACGAAATGATCCCGCGCGCGTGGTCTTCGAGAAAAGCGAAATCGGGAACCACCGCCAGGAAACAGCCCTCCAGATGGTCCGCCCGGTCGATGAACTCGCGTAATACTTCATACGCGTCCAGGACGGCGGCCTTGCTGTAGAAGATGCTTTGATCGTGGGGATTATGGGCCAGCATGACTCGCTGCGCATCCAGAAGAATCACCATGCCTGGGTACCCCGCCAGTCTGACCCAGTGCGCCATCGACTCGAAACAGTATCGCGCGGTGGCGCGATTGATCCTGCGGAAGATCTGGTACGGCTTGACGGCGCTCACAGCCTTGTTGCGGCCCGTCAACCAGTCGGTCAGTAACTGGATGGTGGTGGCTCCCTCCTGTCCGCCAGTGAGTTCCGCGAGGCACAAGTGGTTCATGGCTACCCGGAAATCCCGTGAGAGGTACGGGTGATTATAAACCTTGTTCCAGATGGCCTTCTTCAAATCCAGCAACAGCATTTGGGGATCAACGCGGTTCTCCTCCGCAAGCCGGTAGTACAGAGGACCATCCTCACGGTCTGCCCAGGAATAACCGGATTCGGCTGCCAGTGCGGCGATGATCCGGTAACTCAAGTCATGCCACGGAACCTGCTGGGCGACCCGGAAGAAGATCTCATCGATCATGTGGACTTTGGTGTCGGCGGCGCTGATTCCAGCGACCAGATAGCCGCCCCGCTGCCCGATACTGTCGAGCCCGCTGAACACTTCGGTGCGCAGGCGGTCTTCGAGCGGGACGGCGAACTTCACCACCGAGCCGCCATCGCGTATGAAACCGGCGAGATACTCCTGCTCGATGAAGCGGAGCCAGACTGCGGGTTGGATCGTCGCACTCACTCGGGCACCTCGGTGAAGCGAATCCCGTAGTAAGTGACCGTTTCGCCATCTGGCGCGATGAAGAAGAACGTATTCCGCGCGCCTTTGGTGCCGGTACTCGCTGGGAGAGAACAGACGGCGCCGGACTTCGTCCGGTTCACGCCGCTGCGGTCGAGGAGGAACAGGTCGCGGACGAAATCGGTCTGATCGAAGTTCTCCTTGGACCCGGGAAGCATAGTCAGAGCGTCGTAGACGCTGGCGAGTGTGATGGTCTTTCCGTACTCATTCCCCACCAGCAGGCGATAGGCCCGGTGCAGCAGTTCCAGGACGGCCTCCGGCGCCTTGGGCTTCTTGGATTGACCGGCCTTGAGCCTTTTCACAATCGCGGATGGGCGAATCGACGCCACCCTCGTCTTGTTAATCCGGACCGCGCGGTCTGAGGGAAGGATGCGCAGGATCGAAGGAAAAACGACCAGCCCCTCGTCCCGCTGCTGGATCTGAAGGCTCTCAGACTTGGCCCGTTCGATGACCTCGGCGGCGTATGACTCCTTGAGATACTGCTCTTCCGCCTCGGGGCTGAAAGGCCAGGCGGACCGGGCATTCTCGACCTCCTGCCGCGTGGACTCCAGGATCGTGACCAGCCGGTCGGAGGACTTCCGCATCTTGTAGATGTCCCCTTCCGAGGTGGCCCGGTGCAGTTGCTTCATGGCCCCGCCAAGGGCCCCGATCACTTTTCCCGCTGCGACCGCCGCCCGCTCGGCGTCGGCAAATCCTGCCTCAAATGTCACTGTCTGTCTCCATGTGTTGTCGTTCGCATTCAGAGCTTCATCCCCGCCAGCGTAGCAACATCTTCGATGGCCCGGTAGAGATTGCGCATCATGATGATCTTCTGGGGGTTTCCCGCCTTCAGGTCCTGTATGTCGTCGGCCGGCAACGTCTTGATCTTCTCGGTAGCCTGTTTGATCGCCCAGAATGCATCGCTTCGCAGCGAAGGATCCTCCCGCACCAACACCTTCTGCGCCTCTTCGAATCCCGATTGGTCGAGCGCTTTTACTGCCTCGGAGTTGGCCAGAATGATGGGCAGATCGCGGACCTGCTTCGAATCGTTGATGCGTTCCTCGCTAACCCACTTGTGGAAGGATTGTTTGAAGCGGGCGTCGCCTTTGAAGCGCTCGCGCAGGTCCTTCTTCTTCATCATCTCGTGGAACACAGCGAACTTCTTTACATTGACCGGCGCCGGATGCAGGCTCAGATATTCCGTGGTGGTCTGGTAGGCTTCCAGTAACTCCCTGATCTTGCCTTTGCTCAGCCGCAGGTGGTTGCTCAACCATTCGTAGGTCTTACCATAGACGTTGAAGAGGTCGGACACATGCTTGGCCTGCTCGTAGGC
>PMTT01000501.1 GCA_003167275.1 Bryobacterales bacterium
TGACGATTACCAGGGGCTTCTGGATCGGACAGACCGAAGTGACGCAGGAAGCATGGCAATGGGTGATGGGGAGCAATCAGAGCTACTTCAAACGGGCGAAGCTTCCAGTCGAGAACATCGATTGGGACCAGGCGCGGAATTATTGCCAGGCGGCCGGCATGCGGCTGCTGACGGAGGCCGAGTGGGAGTATGCGGCGCGGGCCGGCAGCACGGCGGGCCTTTACGGCGATCTGGATAAGATCGCCTGGTATGGCGGCAACAGCGGAGGAGTGACGCACGAAGTGGGCAAGAAACTGGCGAACCCGTGGGGGCTGTACGACACGGTGGGGAACGTGTGGGAGTGGGTGGAGGATTGGTTGGGCCCATATCCGTCCGGCAGCATTACCGATCCGCGAGGTCCGGAGAACGGGAAGTTCCGCGCGCTGCGGGGCGGCGGCTACGGCGTCACTCCCAAGTTCGCGCACACATCGAACCGGGGCAGGCCCGGACCGCTGATTCATGGCAGCCTGATCGGCGTCCGGTGCGCGGGGAATTAGGTGCCGACGCAAGCAGCGGCACCGGCATTCAAGACGCAGTCGCGGAAAAAGAAGTGGGCTCATTTCCCTGGCGCAGGGGCCCGGACTCTACCTTTGAAGAGGCTCGCAGGAAAATAAATGGGGTGCCCGAGCACCTATTCAAGAACCCATATGTCATTCACTTCCCGAGCGCCCATCTCCCGGAGTGCTTCCTGGATGGCCCGTGACTCGGCGCCTTCAAGTCCCCATCCCCTGTGCCACCATGGATTCCAATGGGTCAGCACTCTGGGATCGCGTAACCGGGCCAGTGCCAACATCGCCACGAACTTTCCCGAGGATCCTTCGATGTTCAACAGGCGGATGAAATCGTCCGCGGCCCGCTCATCGTCCAACCCTGCGAGGGCCGCGGCCACCGCTTCCTGAGCCGTTTGGGGTTTCGGCGTGAAATCGATGATCTCGAATTCCACATCGGGAAGGAATAGTGCGTCGCGCAGCGGCTCGAAGGAACGGGGATCCCGTAGGAATTTGAGCCCCCAAGCAGCCTCGCGCCGGACCTCGGGAACATCCGTCAACCGACGGATCAACGGCTGGAAACAGCCTGGGTCCTGGTATTCCTTCGCGATTTCGGCCATCGCAGAAGTGGCCGCGATACGCAGATCTAAAGCCCCCTTGATCATTGCGGCGCTGAGCGGAACGATAGCGCGCGGATCGCAGATTTCCCCCAGCGCCCAGGCGGCTTCCGGCCTTATGTGGAGTCCGCCCCGGCGTAGCGTGGAAATCAGAACCGGCACGGCGCGCGCATCGCGAAGATAGCCCAGCGCTCGCGCAGCGGCTTCGGGCCTCCCCGGGCGTGTGCCATTTAGAATCTCGATCATGGGATAGACAGCGGCGACGTCGCGCACCTCCCCGATCAGGCTCCCGCTCCCCCAACCTTCATTTGCGCCGGTGGGATCCCCGAGAATCGCTTGACCCTGGCTTTCCGCCTCTTTTGCTTCGGCGTCGACCAAAACCTGGGCAATCCTCCTGCGCGTGAAACCGCGGCGGGCACCCAACTGCGAGCAGCCCATCAGATCGGCGCCCGCGATCGCTGCCAGCGCGTTCTTGGCGTTGCTTCGGGTCATTTGGTCCGGGTCATTTAGCGCAGCGTCGCAGAGAGCGTCGATGACTGCGCGCTGGCTTCCGTTGTCCTGGCTATTTGCGAGCGCCGAGGCGGCGCTTTGGCGGAACCTTCTTTCCGGCGCGACAAGTGCCTCGACCAGGAGGGTGGTCCAAGGGGAGGCAAGCCCGCCGAGCCGGATCACTGCTCGCTCTGTTGCTGGGGAGGGACCAGACCTGACCGCTTCGCCCAGGTAATGCCGCACCGCATTCAAGTCACCCGTGGAGGCGTCCAGTGAGAGACGTTCGGTTTTATCGGCGAAGTGAAGCATGATCTTTTCGGAGCCGATTTCGACCTCAACCGGCATACCATCGGGAGAAAGACAGGCGTAGAATTCAGAAGGCATACAAGTTGGAAAGAAATCAGACAATACTAACGTCCCGGTGAGGTTTCGGCAAGGTTTCCTACGCTATCGTACCCCGCGGCTGCACGGTCGCGGAAAATGAGGGAGGGCTGAAATGTGTGGGCACGACCACGACTCCGCACCGCTTTTGTACCCCGCGGCTGCACGGTTGCGGAAAATGAGGGGGGCTGATTTCCCTGAGCGCAGGGGCCCGGACTCCACCTAAATGGCCGTCCCAATAAACGGAGGTTTTTGAGACTGAAAACCAATAAGCCTGCGCGGTAGTCGGTCCGTCGAGCCTGGGTGCCAAGATCGCGGCTGGCTGGTCGGTCACCTACGCATGAAAGGCACATCCATCTGGGGCCGTTATTGCCAATCAAGAGGCCCCTGCGTAGAATCTTTGGCTGGGTGGACCGATATGACCGGCAGAAACTCACGCGTAAATCAATGCCAGAACCCGACTGGATGGCTGGGACGAATGGTCCTGTGGAATATGAATTCGCGCCACTCCAAAGTTACAGATTGGGGCTTATCGCAGGCTTCGATAGGGAAACAGGACATCATCCTGGATGTAGGCTGCGGCGGAGGCAGAACCGTGAGCAAGTTGGCTGCAATCGCCACTCAAGGCAAGGTCTATGGCATCGATCATTCGACGGAGAGCGTGGCTATGGCCATGCGAACGAACAAGCAGTGGATCAATATTGCACGCGTTGAGATTCGGGAGGCGTTCCAGCAACTCCATTACGAGGTACGGCGCCGACTGGTACTCGCCAAAATCGTAGATCGTGATGATGTTCTTGTGCTTCAGGGCGCCGGTGGTAGCGGGCTCCGAGAGGAATCGGGCCCGCATGTCCGGGTCGTTGACGGAGGTCAGGACCTAGTGAATGCAACTGTTTGGCCGCCATCGATCAACATCCATGGGATGTAACGTGCTGTTCCAGGGCAAGACGGGATTGCTCGGATTTGTTTCGTGCCTGGTCCGAAAGGCGCTGGAGCCGGTCATACTCGACTCTCGGGGAGGTGCCCATCTTTTCCTGGAGCTCTGTAACCGCAGCCGCAAACTTTTTAGTTGCCGATTCGTACCCGGCTACCAGCCGCAGCTTTTCTTCACAGGCCATGACAACAGTATTGCCAATTACCCCGGCTCGCTCCAAGGACTCTCCGTTCTCGGGCAGTCTGTGCCAGCATCCACCCCAAAAAGGCCGGGTAGTGTCCTAAAGCTGCCTTCGCCGCACAAAATCCTGCAAAGCTGATTTGATCTCTCTACACCGTTGTTCCAGGAACGCTATTTCCTTTTCACTGAGGCCACTGAAGTCGGTGGGTTTCATCAGACCGCGCTGAATTTCTGCCAGCGCCTTACGCGCATTTCCTAGTGAGCGGGCCGCGCCCTCCGGTTCTAACCGGCTCCTTGCAAGGTCAATAAATGTCATCGCAAGATCAGCCTCGATTCGCAGCAGCCCAAACCATGACGGTATTGGATTGGCAGGCATGGGCAGTTAAAAGAATATACCACCAGCTCAACCTGCGAAGGCGACCCAAGCCGTTCTTCGCGGGCCGGAGAACGAGCAGGAATGACCATTTCTGGATCAGCCCGGTGAACGGCCCGACTCTCCCATCCGTGCTATCTCCACCTCGGAGTAGGGCGTCGAGAACACCTCCGGCGCGTTATGGAACTTCCGGAACAGGGCGAACACATAGCGCATGCGATCCTCGATCCTCACCCAGTTTGTCGCCGCCGTCGGCATTGAGACTCCCGGAAGGTCATCGCCGACCGTTAAAATTGTCTCGCCAATCTCGTAGGTCATCAATCTCTGGGTCGCGCAGCGCCTTACGATAAACGGCATGGCACCCCGAATGTACGGCTCCAGACGAACGTGCTCGTGGTAGACGATCTCGCAGTTACCCGCGATCATCGCCGCGCGCTTCACTTCCAAGTCGTCGGAGTCGAACGCCGCGAGGTAGGAACGAAACGCCGTCGCGAGCCGATCCTGGCCGTGCCGCTCGGTCGGGCCGGGGCGCAGGTCCGCGAAAAAAGCCCTTCGACCCTCGCTCGTGGCACCATTTTCGAGCAGTTCCAGAAACCGTGCCGACTGTGTCCCGATGTCTTGAATCACGATTCGGTTGCCCTCTAGCACGAGCTTCGCTGCCTTGCCACGGCTCCAGATCGCCAGCTGCTTTCCCGTCCAGCCGCCCGTTAGAGTCCCGATGCCCGCCCCCAACGCCCCTGTGAAGTAGTCCGGGGCCCAGCGGAGCCAGTGCCCTGCGAGAACTCCCGCCGCCGCACCAACCGCGCTCCCCACGACCCCCGCCGTCGCGGTCGCGTTCAGAACCATCGCAACCGGCGCATTCTCGACCGTTGCGTGCGGCAGAGGTTCCTCTTCCCAAGATTCTTATTTGTGCCGCGTCAGAAGCGCACTTGCGTGCTACGCTTGCTGATATGAATTTGACAGGCGTCGCGGGGCTCGTCGTGTTGCTGGTCCTGCTGTCCGGTTTGCGGATCGCTAGAGAATACCAGCGCGCGGTCGTGTTTCGGCTGGGACGCTACACCGGGCTGCGCGGCCCCGGCCTGTTCTGGCTGATTCCGCTCGGTATCGAAAACGAAACCCGCATCGACCTCCGGGTGGTCACCGCTCCTATCGAGCAGCAGGAAACCATCACGCGCGACAGCGTCACGGTGAAGGTGAACGCCGTACTCTGGTATCGTGTCAGCGACCCGCAGAAGGCGGTTCTAAATGTGGAGAATTTCCGCGTTGCCGTCCAGCAGGTCGCGCTCACCAGCCTGCGAAATGTTATCGGCCAGCACGATCTGGACGAAGTTCTGAAAGCGCGCGATCAGATCAATAAGATCCTGAGCCGGAACGTAGTCGAGAACATCACTCCCTGGGGAGTCGCCGTCGAATTGCTGGAGATGAAGGACGTAGAGATACCGCAGGACATGCAGCGCGTCATGGCGATGGAAGCTGAGGCGATGCGGGAGAAGCGCGCGCGCATCATCAAAGCGGACGCCGAACTGGAAGCGTCCAAGAAACTGGCGGAAGCAGCGCAGTTGATGGTGGGGAACCCCGCCGCGCTCGAACTGCGCCGCATGCAGATGGTGGCCGAGGTGGGCGCGGAGAATAACAGCACTACCGTAATTATGATGCCTGCCGAGTTTGTTCACATGGCAGGAAGTTTGTCCAGGTTTCTGCAAGGGAAGGAGCCACCTTCCGAGCCGGCCGCGTGAGCAACTGGTGAATCCGGCAGCGCGTGGCAATTGCTGGGGAGCCAATCGACCCTGCGACTTTCGGGCCTGGGTCGGAGTCATCCCTCTTATTCAGCGTCTGAGCTTGTGTGAATCCATCACGGCGAACATGTTCTTGACCCGGCTGGGGCAACTCTTCCCGGACATTGAGAAGGAAGAGTTCAGGGACGCCTGCACGAGGCTCGCGCGCCAGATGGCCATCGAACTCGCTTTCCCTAGCATCGGCGGCTATCGCAACTACCAGGGTGCAGCTGATGACGAGGAGCTCTTTCGTGGCAAGACCGTGCTGCTCAAACGAGCATCCCTCAGCGAGGTCCATTTCCGCCAGCTATCGGCCTTGATCGAGACGCCTTTCGGCTTCAAACCTCATGGCCTCCGCCGCCTATGAGTCCGCCAAATTTGAGCCCCGAGTACGAAGGCCACGCAACGGCAGAGACCCCAGGGTGCCGATACGCTAAATGTCCAAGCGTGAGTTCCCCACTTCCTCCGCTGGTCCTCGGTGGCGGAATGATGATTGTGTCTGCGGCTGCTCCAGCGGTCGCAAGCGCCCCGGAGCCGAAGGAATGCTTGATGGCCGGTCGTTTCGCAACCATGAATCAACCTCAACCACCGTCTCCTGGATGTCTGCGGCTTCGGACCTGCGGTTTCCAGTGCTAACGGCACGGCCAGACCATCGGTGCGCAAGAGCCGCAGGAGATCGCGGCCTGGACGGCCAGGCGGCTCCGACAGTACGGCAGAGAGATCTGAGGAGAGGTCGGCTGCCGCCGCCCGGGTGCCGCGTACCTGCACTAGAACGAAGGACCACCCTGCTTTGCGGTGAATTACCCGCCCGTGGCGGCGCGTTTTGCACGGCGGAGGATCGTTTCGGCCTCATCCAGTAGTTGCTTGCTGTGGTCATGCAGCGCGCGATACTTCCCGGACAACTCGCGGGTCGAATCCCCCACAAGTTCCTCGCTGCTCTCGTAAAGACCCTCGCATTTCTCTAACAGCTCCTTGCCCGCGTCGATCAAGTAATCCGCGACGTCTTCTCCTTTGCGAACTAATCTCCGGCGAATTTGTGCGCCTGACGCCGGTGCCATCAGCAGAGCTGTCGCTGCGCCGATCGTGGCTCCCAGCAGGAAGAATGCTGCTCGGTCTCCCGCTCTTGTATCGCTCATAGTCTCTCCTTAGCCAAAGAAGCAGTTCTCTATCTAAGCTTAGCGCGCTTTCCATCCGCTCTGCATTAGCTATGTCGCCTTGGCTGCGGGCTACTCACCGCGCTTAAGGAGGCTGCGTGCCTCGACGGCCCCCCCGGCGAGTGTTTCTCGACCGCTGGAGCAGCGGAGGACCAGCGGAGGAGCGACTTTGATCGGAGCGCTCTCCCAGACCGGCGTGCTGGCATACTATTCGGGCAGCGGCAGGGCGGACAACCAGCAGCTCAGCTGCCAGTCACCACGCCACAATTGACTAGGCCGCCGCATCCATTGATGGCGTCGTCCGTCACCTGGCCGGTAAACGTGAACCCGATCGGGCCCGCAAAGGCCGGGATGGCGAGCAGCGGGAGCAGACCCGCCAACACCATCGAACAACGCTTCAACATCATCGTCATACGGTCCCGCCGATGCCGTCGTGAGCGACGGCGTGGAAAATAGTAGGGAATCTCATTCTCATATCTCCTCTTCCGATAGCCTAGCCCCGATCCCTCTCGGCCACGCTCATTGATTATGGGGGTCGCAGGGTAAGCCGTCACCACCTATGTAGGTAGTAACGTTGTGGAACCCGTCGGGTTCACCGGCATTCTTCCGCCGTCAGCCGGAGTTCGCCGACGGGGACCCCCACCTTACCCCGCACTTTGTACTCCATCGATGCAGCTTTCGCCCGAGGAAATGGCCGGCGTGGCGTACTTCCGCGAGGAGAACTGCATCAGTTGCCACGTGATTGGCGAGAAGGGCACCAAGGTGGGGCCGGACCTCACCGCGAGCTCGATTCACAAAGACGCCAAGTGGATGATCCAGCATTTCAAACGCCCCGCGGCGATGCGGCCGGGGTCTTCCATGCCGCCGATTCAGCTCAGCTACGCGCAGTTGAATTCGCTGGCGGCGTTTCTGTTGAAACTCAATATGGAGAACGCGACGGCCGCTTGAGAATGCACCGGAGTTTGCCACTCAGGGGGCGTTGGTGTACACCGCGAACCATTGCAGCACCTGCCACATCGTGAACGGCGTGGGGATGAAGATCGGGCCGCCGCTCAACGGCCTCTCCAAGCGGCAGAGCCGGAGCTGGGTGGAGGAGCATTTCGCCGACCCGGCTAAGCTGTCGCCGGGTTCTATCATGCCGGCGTACAAGCTATCGCCCAGGGACCTGGACAATCTGACGACTTACCTGTTCGCATTGCCGGAGTAGGGGTCCTGGCCACCGGCTTGCATTGCCGCTCCAGTCTATTTGGCACACGACTTATCAAGATAGGCGACTGTAACTTTACTAGTCGAGCTAACACCTGAGGTGTTCGTCACCACCAGCGAGATGGTGTAGTTGCCGGCCCCATTCTGGAACGTAAGTAGCGGAATGGGGGACGTGCTGCTCGGCCAGAATGCCGCCGGCTTGTCGGCGGACCACCGATAGGTCAAGTACTGGCCGTTGGGATCGATCGAATTCGAAGCATCCAACTGATATGGGCTGTCCGATACCGCCGCCGTCCCTCCGGCCGATGGTATGGCGCTCATCACAATCAATGGGGCGCCCGTTGGCGCTGAAGTGTCTGTGAAGGTGATGGAACCGGGAGCCTGGTCAAAGTAGATCAACGCCAGCCCTCCCGCCGCCGAGACTACGTCGCTGAATGTTGGCGGAGCGGGTGGGCCGAAGAACACTGGCGGAGCTAACGATATGTGATAAACAAAGGAGAAGGCGTAGGGGCTCCCAGTCGGGTCCGAACCGAACAGGGGATAGCCGCTGGTCACGGTGCCGACCAGCATAACGTTGGGCCTCTGGGTGCATGACATGTAGACCTTATCGACATTCACGTCAACGGACGCGAATGTCGATTGCGTGTAATCCACCGAGGGAGGTGTCGGGAGCGGCGTTCCCGGGTCTACCAGGAACAGATCGTGGGTCAATATGTTCAAGGTCGAATTGTAGGCCAGCCGCGTGCGGATCAGTTTGGCTCCGGAAGTAACCGGTCCAACCACCGCTGGGGGGAGGATCGGCTGGAGAGTCGACTGAATCGTGGTCGAGTCAATGGCATGCTCCATCACAAAGCTGGTGACAGTTTGAGGCGGGGCGACGCAGTCGTTATACTGCGCCGCCAGTGGAAGGGCAAACACAGTCGCGAATATGGGGGCAAAACAGAACCACCGGATTGGGCGTTGAGTTGTCATTTTTTACTCCTTTAGTTTGGTTAGGGGCGTCGCAATGGTTTGATAGCCTGCATCTGTGCGGGCAGGGAAACCGGTTGATCGGCGGCGTGCGGGATCGGGGCAATGACCACAGGCGCACCACTAGCTGGGATATCGATTTCCATCAGGTCTGCGCCGCTCTGCAAGGGGCCGTTGTAACCGGCGGCGCGAGTCCGATTGACGATATCGTCGGCCGTAGTTCCGGGCGGAATCCCCATGTGGGTGTAGACCGCCAGCTTGGGGGCGGTGTTCAGAAAGACCCTTGCCGCATCTTCGGGATTTGTGTGGTAGGAATACAGTTCCGGGCTTGCGTCCTGGGTGTAGCCCCAAACCTCATGGATCAGCACATCCGCGCCGACCGAATTCTTCACGAGATTGTCACTGTACCGCGTATCCCCGGAGAAGACTACCGACTTGCCCTGGTAACCGAACCCGGAATCCGTAAGCCGGTTCAACGGGCTGGTGGTTCACAAGGAAAGCGTTCACTGTTACGCCGTTGTTGCTGTAGACGAGGCCCTCGGACAGTTCCGAAACTATGGGCTCCACGCCCGACACGGGGAAGGTCAGCACCGTGAAAGTCGAGCTCCGGATGTAAATGTCAGTATCGAAAACCAGCCGCAGCAGAGGCATGATGGCTGTGATGGAAAACGGCCCGTTGGGACCGGGGCCGGGTCCCCAGACCTGGAGAGGCACGTCATAGCGGAAAAGCCAGCCGTAGCCGTAGAGAGACGGAAGATCGGCCATATGATCGCTATGCAGATGCACTGCTGTCCAACACAGCACTTACTGCCGAAAAGAGATGAAAAGGTAGATGTGGGTTAAGGCGCAAAGCTGGTTAGTAGCAGGCAGTAAGTGGCGATGAGGCCGCGGCAGGGCGCCACCATTTCCTTCCGGAACCCTTGCCCGTTGCGGTGGAGTTGCCCTCCTGTCATCGTAGTGATGAATCGAACTCCACGTATCGGTTCCATCACGCGCTCCAGGAGGGCGCTTCTATGGTACAGGTCGCCAGCCTGTTCAATCAACTGCTGCAACATTTCCCCAGAACCGAATTCGCTTCGCTGGTCAAAAAGCATCACGCCGAACGAAACGCCAAAGGCTTCGACTGCTGGACGCAGTTTGTGGCCATGGAATTCTGTCAACTGGCTCACGCCGATTCGCTGCGCGAGATCTGCAACGGCTTGGCCTGCAGCGAGGGCAAGTTGGTACATCTCGGCATCGCCAACGCGCCCAACAAGTCCACCTTGTCTTACGCCAACAAGCACCGCCCGGCGGCCCTGTTCGAAGACGTGTTCTACACTTCGCTGAACCGCTTTCGCGACCAGCAAGGCTTGGGCGCCCGCAAGGCCAAGTTCCGCTTCAAGAATAAGCTCCAGTCGCTGGACTCGACAACTATTTCGTTATGCCTGGATCTGTTCCCTTGGGCCAAGTTCCGCCGTTCCAAGGGCGGGGTGAAGGCGCATGTGCTGCTGGACCACGACGACTACCTGCCGTCCTACGTCTTGATCACCGAGGCCAAGACCAGCGATGTGCGTGTGGCGCAAGCCCTGGATCTCAATCCCGGTTCCATTGTGGCCATTGACCGTGCCTACACCGACTATGCGATGTTCGACAAGTGGACCAAACAGGACGTCTTCTTCGTCACCCGGCTGAAAGAGAACGCCGCTTATGAAGTGGTGGAAGCGTTCATGGGACCGCTGCCGCACAACATCCGGGCGGATGAACTCATTCGCTTCACCGGCGGGAAGGCGGTCAAGGACTGCCCGAACCTGGTGCTGCGGCGGGTGGTGGTTTGGGACGAAGCCAATCAGCGGGAGATCGTCTTATTGACCAACCTGCTGCACTTCGGGGCCACCACGATCGCGGCCATTTATAAGGACCGTTGGGAAATCGAACTGTTCTTTAAAGCCCTGAAGCAGAACCTCAAAGTGAAGAGCTTCGTGGGGACCACCAAAAACGCACTGCTGATTCAGATTTGGACAGCCTTGATCGCCATCCTGCTGCTGAAGTGGCTGCATCACCTCTCCAAGGCGAAGTGGTCTCTGTCCAATCTGGCTTCGATGCTGCGCCTCAACCTGTTCACCTATCGGGACCTGGGCAAGTGGCTGGAGAACCCCTTCGGTACACCACCCCTTGTCCCGGCATCGGAACAGCTTGCGCTGAACCTCGTCTGATTTGGACAGGCGATTGATCGAATCCCAGACAAGAATCCAGGACTATGAGACTAGCTTTTCGACCAGGATGACCACAATGATCTTTGCTGACAACGACCACGCAATTAGCCCCGCCCTTCGCCGGGCGGCGGTGGATTTGGACAGGAGGTCATAGCTCGAAGCGGAGACCTCATCCTGAGAATTGCCCTCTGCCGCACGCAAAGCTCCTGCTTTCAACGCAGGTCGTTATGGGTTTGTCCTGTTTAGGACAGTACTGAATGCAGATGGCTGATGAAGACCTTATCGACCGCGACGTTGGGGTTGTCGGCCGGACCGCCGGATTGCAGCAGGCGGGTCACGATGCCCTGGCCACAGTCGAATAGCATGCGCTCGGTACCCTCGGTAATCAGCAGACCGGCATTTACCCGGCCGGATGCCAGATAGGCGGCTGGATCGAGCAGCGGCACTCCCGTGCCGAGAAGCGTGACACTGATGACGGGCTGCGCCGCGGTGGTCTGCGCGTTCAGAGGACCACTCAGGCATAGTGCAAGAGCAAGAGCGAGTATTCTTATCGTTGGCGGAGTTCTTCTCATTAGTGTGTCTCCAGGATGTTCTCCGAGGGGGATCCTCATTCAGCCGTAAAGCGCGTTCCCTCTATGGCGCTTGTGGCCGTCCTATCCAGAAGTCTCAGTACGCGGACTTCGTGAGGCGTCATTCTCCGTGTCAGCCCGCAGCTCGATGCTTTTGCCGCATCCTGGGGACCATCACCCTGACAATAGTCATCATGAGAAACATGCAAACCCCGATAAACAGGCAGAAACCCGAGACCAGCTCCGCATCCGTGGAGGGGGATGAGCCATCGCGATCCGGCAGGTGGTTCCACTCGATTACCGAGTACGAAGCGGCGAGTTTCAGCCCCTTCGATTGGTATTCGCGCTCCACAAACGCGGGCAAGGATCGGCTGATCTTTCCGGAAAATTGCACGATGCCACTCTTCCGAAACTCCTCAGGCCATTCCTTCCGGCCCTGTCCGTCTTCGTATGACAGGTCACGCACGAAGTAGCGAATCGGGTCGGCGGGAGTCCACCCGCTGCCGGTTATGGGCGCGAAGAGCTCGTGGCTCACCGTGGTGTTGAAAGTATGCTTGAATGTCAGTCGATAAGACTGTTCCATCCTGCCTTTCACATCGGCAAACCTCGCACCTTTCGGAAGATCCGCGATGCCCGATGTGAGATCGATCGCATAGACTTTTTCCTGTCGGTCCCGCTGCCCGGAATAGTAGATGACCGGAAAGAGCACCGCCCCCACCAGAATAGGAATTCCGGTGGCCACCAGGACCACAGTCCAGGAGACGTTCTGCACCGGCCGGTTCAGGCGGTCCATGAAACCGGGCTTTCGAAGTCCAGCCTCCGATTGGTTCGACGTGTCCGCGGAGGCCCAAACCAGCGATGGGGCGAGCCTTCCTACTGCTTTGGTGATCGCCCAGAGGGGCGCCAGCAGTATGCCAAAGGTCAGCAGGGCTGTTAGAGTTTGCTCCGCCGCGCCAATTATGTCCAGTTCCAATCGGATCAGGTATGCGTCCAGTCCGGACTCCGTGGTCGCGCTGTACATGGTGTAAGCGAACGCGGCGACACAGTAGATCGCCCAGATGGTTTGGGCCGGCGGAGTCATCCTGAACCACGGCGTAAGCCACCGGCCGGGCGAATTCCTCAAACTTCGACCGGAACCTGGAATCGCAAACTTCATTGAAGGAACGATACCAGGAGAAACGCACGCCGTCGCCACCTATGTAGGTAGTGACGTGGTCCTGGTACCGGGAGCCATTTAACTTTGGCAATGCGACCGCGGGGCGTCGATTCNNGAAATGGTGTTGACGCTGACGCCTAATTCCACCGCGGCGGTCCTATAGTTGTGGCCGTCTACCAGCAGCTTCAGCACGCGGACTTCGTGGGGCGTGAGGTCGTGATCGTCGTGAGGCGCCGGACGCGTCTGGCGGAACAGTGCGATCACCCGCGCAGCGATCTCGGGCGACATGGGGGAGCCCCCGGCGGCCGCATCGCGGATGCCCTGGATGAGCCGCGGCGCGGGCGTCTTCTTGAGCAGGTACCCGGATGCACCCGCACAGATCGCGTCGAAGACACGGCGGTCATCGTCGAATACACTCAACACGACCAGCATCAGATTCGGGTAGCGCTCCTTCAGCAGCCGGATCCCCTCGATTCCGGACTTGCCGGGCAGCCCGATATCGACCAGCACACCTCCGGGAGGTCGTTTCCAATGCTGGGTAAGGTTTCCTCGACTGAGCCGAATGCGGCCGCACAGCGCAGGTCTTCGGAGCCATCGATCAACTCCCGCAGGCCCTCGCGGATTTCGCGCTGGTCTTCGATTATGGCGACTGTGACCACTACTTACTTTACCCCTGAAGTTCCAGGAAACAACTACCTACACAGGTGGGGATCTTGCCCAGGCCGTCGTGTTAAGCTCGGGCGATGACAAAGTTCCCCATCGCTGGCGAACTTGCGCAGGAATTCGAACTGCCAGACTCGACACGAGTGCTACGCCGGCTGTCGGAGTTGATCTCGCCCAGCCGCCTGGTGCTACTCTTCTATCGCGGTAATTGGTGACCTTTCTGCCTCCGCCAGTTGGCGGACTACCGAGAGCACTACTTGGAAGTCCAGCGAGCGGGCGCGAACGTAGTAGCTGTCTCGGTGGATGAACCCGACAAATCGGAAGCCCTGCGGGTTCAGTTCTCTTTGCCATTTCCGATTTTATGCGATACGGAACGTCGCGTTGTTAGGGACTGGGACATCTACAATGCAGAGGAGAAAGGCGGCATCGCCAAGCCCGCCGTCTTCATTATCGACCCCAGCCAAGTGGTACGTTACGCGTCGGTGGACACGGTTGTGAGGCGTGTGCCTGCGGCCGAGATTGTTTCCCTGCTACAAAATGCGGCCGAAGAGCAGCCGGTTCGACGCAAGGTTCACATCCCGCTATTCTCCGAGTGGAAAAGCGCGATCCGGAATATCATTAAGCGGTAAGGAGCGACATGCTGCGCTTTTCTTTAGTGGGGCCGAACTGCTACACAGGCAGCGGCGCTCGCAGAAGCACGGTGGTGCCCTGGCCCGCGGACGAGCGCACCTGTAGTTCCCCGCCAAGCCGCGCGGCTCGCAGCTTCATGCTCTCCAGGCCGTTGCCATCATGGTGGCCCCCGTTCTTCATGCCGCACCCGTTGTCGCTCACCTCTAGCGCCAGTTGCCGATCCCCGACCCGTAGAGCGATGCGCGCTTCGCTGGCCTGCGAGTGCCGCGCGATATTGTTGATGCTCTCCTTGAAGATCAGGTAGACCTGCCGCCGCAGCTCGGTATCCAGCTCCAGATCGCGGCCCGAGTCGCTGACCGACCAGTGCATCTCCACATTCCGTGCGGACAGCACGTCGGCGGCAAAACGGCGCATGCGTTGTTTGAGATCGCTGAGGTGGTCCTTATGCGGCTGGATGGCCCATACGATGTCGCCGATGGAATCCAGCAGCTCACGGGAGAGCGCGCCGATGCGCTCGATGGGCTCGCCGGCATGGCTTCCGGCGGAGCGCTGATGCGCCACTTCGCTGAGGATCGCAATTTGCGAAAGGCTGGAGCCGATGTCGTCGTGCAGATCGGTAGCGATGCGCGTGCGGACGCGCTCGATGGCGACCAGCCTGGCCACCCGCGCGCGATGCACCCAGAAGGCGGCGGCCATCGCTATGGCGATGAGCAGTCCCTGAAACCAGGCGCGTTGCCAGACGGGCGGCGCCACCCGGAAATCCACGGTGGCCGGCACGGGGCTGGCCTCGCCCTCCGAGTTGATGGCGCGCACCATAAACCGATATTGCCCAGGCGGCAGGGCGCCGTAGTGAACGGAGCGTGACTCGATGGGCGCACTCCATGGCTCGTCCCCCAGGCGATACTGATAACGCAGAATGTTGCCCGGAGAGTAGCTTAGCCCCGCGAAATCGAACTGAAGATGCTCCTGCCCCGCCTGCACCGCCACTTCGCGGACACTCGACTCACCCGCCTCGGAAACGGTTGCAGGGCGACCTGCAATCGACAGGCCCGTGATCCACACCGGAGGCGGACCGCTGGCCTGTCCGTTCTGCGGGACCAGGCGCGTGAGTCCGTGATTGGTACCGAACCACATGGTGCCGGTGCGGTCGCGATACGCCGCTATCACCTGTCCTGAAGCGAGGCCGTCCGCTGAAGTATAGTGCCGGATGTGCGACAGATCCGGATTCAGGCGGTCGACCCCACCTCCGGTTCCGACGTAGAGGTAACCGTTGCGGTCCTCGGCGAGGCTGTGCACGTTTAGGCTGGAAAGGCCATCCGCGTAGCCGTATTGCCGGAATTTGGGGTTGTCGGCGGCCGGATCGGGAAAGCAGACCACTCCCTGATTGTTGGTGGCCACCCAGAGACGTCCTGCGTGGTCCAGCAGAAATCCGTGAATCCAGCCCTGGTCTTCCGGGCCTCGCACCTGCGAAGCACGCCCATCGCGCACTCTCCACAACTGGCCCGACTCATCGCCGATCCACACCCCCCCGGCGTTGTCTTCGCCAAACGCGGACGCGAAGGCGGATTCTGCGCGCTCCGGCACCAGTAGGCAAACTTCAACGACTCGGTCCCTACCCAGATATTCCCGCCGCGGTCCTCGTACAGGCGGATAACGACATCCGACGGCAAACCATCGCGCTTCTTATAGACCGCCGTCGGCGCAGTTTGGGCAAGTTGCGACGGGCTCTCCAAACGGGGATACCGGGATAGCCCCTCGCTGCTGGCCAACCACCATTCGCCGCTGTGATCCTGGAGGACCACGGTCGCCGGCCGCCAGCCTAAGTCACTGACGCCCTTGGCGAGACGCGGCGCAAAGGCGTGAAAACCTTCACCCGAGCGAATCCCCATGCGAAAGCCGTTCGCCTCCAGGCGGCCGGCGATGTACAATTCGCCGCGAAGGGTCTCGGCAACCGAGATCACCGCGTCCATCCCGATCCCGTCATCGGCCGAGTACGTCAGAACGCCGCCCGCCGCCAATTTGAACGCACCCTGGTCGCCGGTACCCATCCACAGGTTGCCGTCCCGATCCTGCCCCAAGGCCCCGACTCCCCGACTGGGCAGCCCGTGATCCTTGGTCCACAAGCGGGCGGGGCCTCCGTCCGCGGGAAACTGAGCCAGAACTCGATACAGAGCCACCCAGACGTCGCCTTCGCGCGATTCGAAGATGTCGAAGACGCGGGCTCGCGGCGGTCCGCCGATGTGACCGGTGAGTTCTTCGAACCCATTCGCGCCCGGATGCGGAGCAGGAACCGAGCGGTACAATCGGTGTCCCCTGTCCACCCATATACGCCCGCTTCGGTCTGCGTGGAGGTTCGTCACCTCAACCTGAGAGACTTCCCCGTCTAAAGAGAGGTGTTCGACAAGTCCGCCGGGCAGGCGGTGATATAAAGTTCCACCGTAGGTCCCAATCCAGACACCACCCTCCGCATCTTCCGCCAGGGTGCTCACTTCCGCTACGCCCTGCCCCGTTGCTGGAAGGCCGATCCCGACTTCGGTGAGCCGTGGCGCCGGGCTGGCCGTGTCGTCGATGGCATACAGACCTGCTTCCGTTCCGCACCAGAGCCTTCCGCGGCGGTCTTCCAGAAGCGCCAGGATGTAGGCGGCCTCCGGCTTGCCCTCCGGCCGGATGACGATCATCCGACCGGCGCTGGATTGCGGAAGATCCGGCCGGAATCGGACAAGGCCCACGGGTGTCGCCAGCCAGAGATTGGCATGCCGGTCAATCAGGACTTGTTTCACCCTACGATGCGGTAAACCCGTGGCCCTGGTCTGATTCGCGAATCCGTACCCGTCGAAGCGCGAGAGCCCTTCCCCGGTAGCGAACCACAGGAAGCCGCGCGAATCCGAGGCAATGCTGAGAACGGTGTTGCTCGCCAGGCCGTCGGCAGTGGTGTAATGGCGGAGCGGAAGCTGTGCGGCGGGGAGGGACCAGCAGGCCGCGAGCATAGCCAGCGCGAGGACCCGCCAATGTACGGAAACGCGCATGTAGGTCCTTATTATAAGGAAGAGCGCCTGCCGAAAAACGCGACCGCTGCCCTATATGTCTCACCTGCTATTCTGAAACGAACCGAGCCCATACCCGCACGCCTGGAAGGCATCTTCACCCCGACCCTGGTCCCGTTCGACGCTCAGGGCGAGATCAACGAGCCCGAATTGCGCCGTTTCGTTTCCTGGTTGATCGAGCGCGGGGTGCACGGCCTCTATCCCAACGGCTCCACCGGCGAGTTCCCGCGCCTTTCGCTGGAGGAGCGGCGGCGCATCGTGCGCATCACCTGCGAGGAGGCCCGCGGGCGCGTGCCGCTGCTGGCCGGCGCCGCGGAAGGCAACGTCAAGGAGACCCTGGCCGCGTGCGAGGCCTACGCCGGCATGGGCGCCCGTGCGGTCGCCATCGTTTCGCCCTTCTACTACCGGCTGGCGCCCGATTCGGTGTACGCATACTTCGCCGAGATCGCGCGCCACTCGCCCATCGATATCACGCTCTACAACGTCCCGATGTTCGCCAGCCCCATCGACGTGCCCACCATCCGCCGCCTGGCCGAATTCCCGCGCATCGTGGCCATCAAGGACTCGTCCGGCGACCTGGCCTTCATGATGCGGATGATCGCCGCCGTACGTCCCGCGCGCCCGGACTTCGCGTTCCTGACGGGATGGGAGGCGGTGCTGGCCCCCATGCTCATGATCGGCTGCGATGGCGGCACCAATGCCAGCAGCAATGCCGTGCCCGAGGTGACGCGCACCATCTACGAGCTTTCGCGGGCCGGCAAGTACCGAAGAGGCCATGCGCTGGCAGTACCGTATCCTGGAGCTGTTCGATGCCATGCTCTACCCGTTCGAGTTTCCCGACGGGTTCCGCGCGGCCGCCGAGATGCGCGGATTCCACTTCGGCCACGGCCGGCAGCCCATGAGCAGCCAGCGGCAGCAGGACCGCGCGCCCCTGGAGTCGGTGCTGCGATGCATTCTGGCCGATTTTGGCCTGGTGGATCGCCCGGCCGGCGGCTGTGCCCCGCGGACCGGCGACGCGCCGCGCGATGGCGTGGAGCAGGTAGTGCACGAAGTGATGCGGGCGCTCGAAGAGCGGGGGCTGATTTGAGCGGGGCGCTGCTGTTCGTGGAGGTGGGCGGCTGGTCGCCGGCGATGGTGGGGATCCTCGACGCCATGGAGAAGATGTCGGGCGTGCGGCTGATCCAGGCGGAGTTGAACGACCGGCCGGGCGTCTGTATGAAGCTCACCGCGCCTCTCGGAGATATCGAGGCCGCCCGCGGCGCCGCGGAACAGACCGCGCGCGGACTGGAGACCGAGATCATCGCGCACATCATCGCGGGGCCGGCGGAGTCCCCCCCGTCGGCCGGGTGCGTTATGAGGCGCGGCCCGATTTCAATCCGCTCATCGAGCAGTCCACGGTACACTTCAGTGAGACAAATATGAATGAACAGGCGAGTTTTGCCGTGGGGTTGATCGAGACCCAGGGTTTCACGGCCGTATTTGAAGCCATCGATACAGCGCTCAAGACCGCGGCCGTGGAGGTGCTGGCGCGGGAGAAGCTCGGCGGCGGGTATATCACGGTGGTGATCAAGGGCGATGTAGCGGCCGTGAGAGCGGCCGTGGAGGCAGGCAGTGCGAAAGTGAACGGCCTGGGACGACTGATCGCAGCGCACGTGATTCCGAGTCCAAGTCAGGGCGTGCTGTCGCTGCTGCCCAAGTGACACGGGCATTCTTGTCCCCGTAGCACGGGCATTCTTGCCTATTTCAATGGGCTCCGCGCGCCGCGAGCGGATGAAAGTGGGGCAGGTTGTCAACCTGCAGGCCGATTGTTAATCGGCCTTCTTGACCAGTTGCGCCCTTTCCACGGTCAGCTACGACTTTCGACAGTATGTTGTCAGTGGGGCAGGATTCCATCCTGCGGCCGATTTCCAATCGGCCTTCTTGACATCACAAGCACAAACCAACGCAAACCGGAAATGCCCGTGTTACTCAGACTCAGTCACCTCTTCCAGAGACTCGTCTTCGGCATTTGTTCTACTCCAGAAGAATGAAGGGCTTCGTCGCCACTCGTGGCTGGCAGCACGTTGTACCCGTCCAATGCCCGTTTGCGAACCTTCCCAGGCAAGGAGCGGACGCTGGGGCGAAGGGCTGACCGCGGAGAAGATTGAAGCAATGCCAGTGGTTAAAGCCGGCGCTCTTGGGGTCAATTCGAATTAGTGGAGCGGACCGCGGACGTGTCCGTGGTTAGGAACGGCGTATCGGAGACAAATACCCAATAATCACCGAGCCGGGAAGCGCAACAGTCCGTGCGGTTCCAGACGACGATGGAACTGACCGACGCCGGGGCGCCCAGGTCTACTTGCCACCAGGGATTCGGATCGAGATTCGTCGCGGTGACGGAGCCATCGTAGAAATTCCCATCCGGGTTGCCATCCACGGCTGCACTGGCAGGTGGGGTTCCCGGAAGGGTGCTGCTCTCGGTGGCCAGCTTGCCTTGGGCCAGATTCGAGATTGCCGGGGCGCCCGTACCGAATACCTGTACCTCGGCAAGGCTCAGATAGCCCGCACTGGTAAGCTGCACCCGCACGTAGCGGCCCTGCGCGGCGGCCGGGATGGTGGCGGATGGGCTGGGGCCCGCAGTGCGGGTCGAGCGAGATCAAGATGGGCAACCTGGGCGGGCGGCGCTTCATCGCGGCCATCGAGCCGTGGCATGGCAATCAGGTGGTGGTCTACACCGAGGAGGGAAGTCGTGGCGGCGGCACGTGCTGGAGGACAAGATGGTCAACGGCCACGCGCTGGCGGTCGGCGACCTCGATGGCGACGGCCGCGACGAGATCGTGGCGGGTTTTCGCGGAGAAGGCTTCCAGCTTTACATCTTCACGGCGGACGACGGCACCGATGCGCGCTGGACGCGCCACACGCTGGACCCTGGCGGCATGGCCGCGGCCGACTGCAAGATCGCCAACTTCAACGGCGATGGCCGCCCTGCCATCGCCTGTTCCGTGGCCAGGTTGTCACCGTTGTTGTCGAGCTTCGGAGGCGGGCAAGCCGCTTTTGTGACCCGCGGCTGCGCCCCTCGCGGGAAACGGGGGAGGGCTGAATGCCGAGCATTGGCGCCATTAATCCGGCCGAGCTGTCGAAGGAGCCTATGTTCTGAGATCCCCACCGCATATGAGCTTGAGCCCGTCGTCTTCGCGGTCGAGGATGAACAAACCGGGAAGCTTGAGACAAGCATATGCAGCAGAACCAAATCACTACTCTCCTTCTTACGATCGATGTAGCGGATCGGGGGCGCACTCTCCCTTCAGAATAGCCCTATTCTGTGACGGGCCGGAATGCACGGGGCCGATTGAGGAATGCGCACCGCTAGAATCGGACGGGTATTCTGTAATGCCAATTCTTCGCGGTGGGATTATGCGTTGCCCCATTTTGAGAGGTGGATATCTCCGTTCAGTGTTCCTTCGCGGACCAACTCGTAATATCTCATGCCTGCTTTGATGGTCCCAATGAGGCTCTCACCCGTACCATCGGCAGCTACCAGTTTATACGCGGTCGAATTCTCATCAAAGTGGGCTGTCACGATATACAGTACCGACCGCAGCGTTGCTAG
>PMTT01000291.1 GCA_003167275.1 Bryobacterales bacterium
TCCCCAAAATGGTTAAGCATCCCTAGCGCAATCCGCCGAGGCGTTACGCTCGTACTATCGGGCGGAGGGAAGCACACGGTGGCCTTGGTCTTCATCACGGGAGCCAGCGGATTTATGGGGCAGCGGCTGTCCATGGAGTTGCTCCGCCGGGGTCACAGCGTGCGCGGTCTGGTCCGGCGCGGGTCCGAGAGCCGCCTGGCGCCGGGCTGCGAAGGGGTTACCGGAGATCCGCTGGATGCCTCCACTTACCGCCACCACATTGACGGCGCCGACACCTTCGTGCAGTTGGTCGGGGTCGCCCATCCATCGCCCACCAAAGCCGCACAGTTTCGCAGCATCGATCTCCGTTCCGCCAAGGAGTCGGTTTCCGCCGCGGCCGGCGCTGGCATCCGGCACTTTGTCTACGTGAGCGTGGCCCACCCCGCGCCGGTGATGCGGGAATACATCGCCGTCCGCACGGAGGGCGAAGAGACTCTCCGCGCCTCGGGATTGAACGCCACGATACTGAGGCCCTGGTATGTGCTCGGTCCTGGCCGGCGATGGCCGCTGCTGATTCTGCCCGCCTATTGGATTTTGGGCGCCTTGCCCAGTACCCGTGAGACGGCTAACCGCCTGGGCCTGGTGACGCTTGACCAGATGGTCCAGACGATGGCGAACGCGATCGAGCGGCCGCCTTCCGGGGTGCGCGTGGTGGAAGTGCCGCAGATCCGCCACCCGTAGGGTATGCTTTAGCTTGCCGAATCCCGCGCTTCACTCGGGCTTCACCAGCGCGAGCAATTCCTCTTCACCCAGCACGGGGATGCCCAGTTCCTGCGCCTTGACGATTTTGGTGCCGGGCTCCTCGCCGGCTACCACGTAGTTGGTCTTCTTGCTGACCGAGCCGCTCACCTTTCCCCCCGCAGCCTCGATTAACCGCTTCGCTTCTTCTCGGCTGAGTTTGGGAAGCGAGCCGGTCAACACAAATGTGAGCCCCTTCAACTTCCCGCCCTTGGGGCGCGTCGATTGATACGTGAACTGGAGCCCCACCGCGCGCAGGCGCTCCACCAACTCGCGATTTCGCGGCTCGCGAAAGAACTGAAAAACAGTCTCCGCCACCTTGGGCCCCACCTCTTCGGCGAGCTGCAGCTCCTCCAGCCCCGCGGCGGCGATCGCGTCGAGGCCGCCGAAGGCCTCCGCCAGAAACACCGCCGTGCGCTCCCCGACGAAGCGGATTCCCAGCGCATTCAGGACGCGCGGCAGCGGATTCTTCTTGGAGTTCTCGATATTCCGCAAAATGTTGCCCGCGGACTTCTTCCCCATCCGCTCGAGCGTCATGAGTTTCTCCAGCGTCAGGCAGTACAGATCCGCCACATTCTCTACCAGGCCACGGTCCACCAGTTGATCCACCAGCGCATCGCCCACGCCATCGATATTCATCACGCCGCGCGAAGCGAAATGCAGGATGGATTCCTTCAGCCGCGCCGAGCAGTTGGTGTTGATGCAGCGGCTGGCCGATTCACCCTCCTCGCGCACCACCGTCCCTCCGCACACCGGGCAGGTGGAGGGCATGCGGAACTTCTTGCGGTAGGAGCCCAGCGCCTGCACGCGCACCACTCGGGGAATCACGTCGCCGGAGCGCTCAATCACCACCTGGTCGCCGATCTCGAGGCCCAGCCTCTCGATTTCGTCCTCGTTGTGCAGGGTGGCGCGCGCGACGGTGACGCCGCCGACTTCCACGGGTTTGAGGTGGGCCACCGGGGTCAGGGCGCCGGTGCGGCCGACCTGTACCTCGATTCCATCCACTGTAGTGACGGCCTGTCGAGCGGGGTACTTGTAGGCGATGGCCCAGCGGGGCGCCTTGGCCGTGTACCCCAGCAGGCGCTGCTGCTCCACCGAATCCACCTTGATGACCACACCATCGATTTCGTACGGCAGCTCCTCCCGCCGCCGCTCCCATTCGGCGCAGAATGCCAGCACCTCCTCCACGCCGGCCGCGAGCGTCCGGTGGGGGTTCACCTTGAAACCCATGCGTGCGAGCTCGTCGAGCGATTGCCAGTGGCTGTCGAACGCGGGCCGGCCTTCGGTGAAGAGGAAGTAGGTGTAATAATCCAACCTCCGCGAGGCGGTGACCTGGGGCTCCAGGAGGCGCAGCGACCCGGCCGCCGCATTACGAGGATTGGCGAAGCGGGAGAGCCCGCGCTCCTCGCGCTCGGCATTCAGCCGTTCGAAGGCGCGCCGGTTCATCACGGTTTCCCCGCGCACCTCGAACAACGCGAGGTCCGTCTGGACGCGCAGCGGCAGCGAGCGGATGGTGCGCGCGTTCTCGGTGACCTCCTCGCCCACCAGGCCATCGCCGCGGGTGACCGCCTGAACGAATTGGCCGCCGCGGTAGTGCGCCGCCATGGAAAGCCCGTCCATCTTCAATTCCGTGACGTAGCGGAAGGTCTCGCCCCCCAGCAACTCGCGCACGCGCCGGTCGAAATCGCGGAGTTCGCCCTCGTTCAGGGCGTTGTCGAGGCTCAACATCTGAGAACTGTGGCGGACTTTGGTGAAGCCTTCGCGAGGCTTACCGCCCACCCGCTGCGTGGGGGAATCGAGAGTAGTGAGCTCAGGATGCTGGGTTTCCAGCTCCTGGAGCCGGCGCATGAGCACGTCGTACTCGGCGTCGGAGATTTCCGGCCGGTCGAGAACGTAGTACAGGTGCTCGTGGCGGCGCAGTTCCTGGCGGAGCTTCTCGGCTTCGGTCGCGTGGGTCTTCATGGGTCTACTTATAATTTAGCGAGGAAAAGGGAGAAGCTGCGAATTGGGGCCGCAAGGACAGCACCTCGGCGGCCCTCGCCCCGCGACAGGGCTTGGCGTGGACGCCCGCATTGTCTACTGTTGCAAATGCAAATGAAGCGTGAACTTCTCGACCTTGTTGTTAGAATAAGGGGTCTGCGGGCTCCCGTCGGTCCAAGTTAAATCGAGCTTGCCGATCTCGTCGTCGGCTCCCCAATGATCATTTGATCCATTTGGATGTCCGCCGGCGAACTTCACGACCAAAGTCCTAGGCTTAGTCTTCCCCCCATCTTTCCAATCCAGCTTCCATTCCACCGATTCTCCGTTCCCGAACTTGATGCTCAACTCTGTAACATTTGGGAAGTTGAGGGGATTGCCGATATCAACATAGGAAACGGGTGTCACTTTTAAGATCTCTCCCGCGTGCTTTGTTGCGTCTTCGATCGCTATACCTGGGCAGTAAGCGTCGATGATCTTATTTCTGATCCCTCCAGTGTCCTGGACGATCACATCGGGGTCTGCCGGTCTTCGTTCCATTAGTTTCTCCTCTCACTGTTTAGCGGAAAGTGTTTGCAAAAGGGGCCATGCGAGCCGGTGGATATCCGGCCGCGATAGGTAGCGTTGGAATACGTTATCTCCCCAGTTACGGTGAATCTCGTCGAGCGCCAGGCGGGCGGGTGCTGTGGCTTGGGGCTCAACACGAGATCTCATCGCAAGCGCGCGCCAGCGGGACTCGGGGCGATTGGCCAATTCCGGTTCGGCCTCCTTCAAAAGGCCCAGGGCGCCGGGCCCATCGCCAACATCGAGGCGCGCCTGTGCCACCGCGAGGCGCGCACGTAGAAGCGCGACCACATCGCCCTGCTTCTCCGTAGCCTTCAACGATTCCTCGCAGCCCTGGAGCCCCCCACGCTTGTTTCCCAGCCCAATCTGCGCCTGTCCCAGGATTCGCTTCAAGGCCGCCGTCGAAGGCGGATCTTGCGCGGCCTCAATAAGTGCGCGGCGGGACAAGGCCACTGCATCTGAGTAGTGGCCCTCGCTCACTGCCATTTCCGCCCGCGCCAGCTTGAGATCGAGACGAAGCGAGGGGAACGAAGCGGCCTCGGCATCCGCGGCATCGAACATCTTCCGTGCATCTTCGTAGCCCCCTAAAACCCAAAAAGCACTGCCCAAGAGCAGACGTGCGGATCCCCGGCTCTGTGCGTCGGAGCTAAAGTCGAGTTCCTTTTGGAAGTGGTTCAGGGCTTCCGGATAGTTCTCATAGACAGACAGCAGCGAGCCCAACGATGCATGGGCCAGAGCTAGAGAAACGCGGTCTCCCGACTTCTCTGCCATCTGTAGAGACTGCTCAAATGACTCCTTAGCGCCCGCGAGATTTCCCTGGTTGCGCTGTGTACGGCCCAGAAGTACCAGCCCTTGCGCCCATTCGCGCGCGAAACCATGGGCCTGATAGAAGGCGAGCGCCTCCCGCGTTTCGCGAGCTGCCTCCTCGGACCGTCCAAGCCGATCGTGCAAGGATGCCAGCGAGAGGAGGTTGATCGCCACCATTCGCTGCGCGTTAGTGCGGCGCGCGAGCGCGAGGGCTTCGTTGTATTGCTTCTCGGCGCCCTGAAGATCCATCTTGCCTCGATAGGCGTTGCCCAATTGCGCGATCCCCCCGATTGCGAAATACTCCATCTGGTGGACTCGCGCAGTCTCGATCGCTTCGCGGGCGTACTGCTCGGCGCGGGAACTGTCCCCCGACCGATAGTAGTAATTCGCAAGCTGGAGTTTGGTGCGGATCTCCTGTTGGACATTTTGAGCGAGCCGGGCGTTTTCGAGGGCGTTTCCGAGAAGCTTGGCGGCATCGTCGAAGTTCCTGCGGCGGTCGGCAGCAACGCCTCGTTGAAATGCCACTTCCGTCAAACCCTCCAGATTGCTCGTCATCTGGTAGAGCTGTTCCGCCTGATGGAAGGCCGTGTCGGAATTGGCGACATCCGAACGGCGATCATAGAGGATTGCCAGGCGCAACCATGCAGCAGGATTGTGCGATGAGTCCGCGGTCACACGGCGGTAGCACTCGATCGATTTGGCGGGCTGGCCAGCCTTTTCGTAGGCGCGTCCGAGGTCAAGATCGACGTCGACGTCCTCCGGAGCCATCCCACGCATTTGCTCGTATTTCGTGACGGCCGCTGCGTATTCCCGGGTAATCGTGAGATCCACGGCTTCGATGTGCAGGCGGTCGAGTTTTGAGAGTGTCGAGTTGTCCTCTCGCCGGGTGAGGAGCATCTGCTCCCCGGCGGAGTCGGGCACCTCCAACTCCACCCAAGCCTCCGCTAGCCGTGCATGCGCCAAACCGTAATGCGGCGCCACTCGTACAGCTTCTCCGAGCGCCTTAGTCGCCGCGAAGTAAGCCCCCGCGTGGATGTCATCCACACCTTTCTGGTACAGCATCGCCGCTTCCGGCGACGGCCGATTTCGCGCCTGCCTCCATTCCCTCCACCCTACCCATCCCGCAATCGCCACCATCAGCACGACCGCCGCCCCGATCCAACGCCGCCGCGTCATCACGGGCAGCGACACCGTCACCGCAGTCGACTCGCCCCGCAGCGCACCAACAAATTCCGACGCTCTCCCAAATCGCCGCGTCGGTTCCGGATCCAGCGCCCGCAGGATCGCCCGTTCCCATTTCGGGTCGAGATCCGGCGCCAGCGACCTGGGCGACGGCACCGGCACCCTCGACCGCAGAATCGCTCCCGCCAGCGGCGTGTCCGACGGAAACGGGAGAGACCCGCCGACCATTCTGTACGCTACCATGCCCAGCGCGTAAACATCCGACGCCAGCGAAGCGGCGCTCCCCGTCAACAACTCGGGCGCCATGTAATCGAGTGTCCCCATCACGTTGCCGGTCGCCGTCGCGGTGGTTTCCCGCGGCGACGGGCCGAAGCTGCGGGCTAGCCCGAAATCGGTCACTACGGCACGGACGCCTGCCCCATCCGGAGTCAGCATGACGTTGGATGGCTTGAAGTCGCGATGGATGATGCCCGAGCGGTGCGCTGCGTCCAGTGCCTCCGCCATCTGTTCCATCAGGGGGAGGGCGGCCGGGCACCCCATTCGCCCTTCGCGGTCGAGCCGGGCAGCCAGGGTCTCGCCGGGGAGGAACTCCATCGTCAGAAAAAAGGTGGTCTCCGGCGACGAGCCTTCCACCGGGTGGCGCGCGAGATCGAACACCCGGCAGACGTTGGGATGCGAGATCTTGCGGGAGAGTTGGATCTCCTGCTTGAAGCGGGCGATCATGCGCGTATCGGCCGCGATCGCCGGGAGCAGCGTCTTCAGCGCGACCCGCTCCTTCAACTCCAGGTCTTCCGCTTCATACACTTCGCCCATGCCGCCACGGTTGAGGAATCGGACAATCCGATAACGGCCGGAGACCGTCTGGCCGGCGGAGAAGACCGGCGTCGCCGCGGTGGGCTTGGCTCCCGGTGGCGCTTGATCCAGGAAGCCGCTACGGATATGCTCCTGGAGCATTCCGCGAACCTCCGCGAACAACTCCGCGTCGTCCCCACAGGCCCCATGCAAAAACGCTTCCGCCTGGGAAGAGGGTTGGTCGAGGACGGCGTGGAAGATCTCGGTAACTCGATGCCAGCGCTCCGGGGTCACTTGGAATTCTCGTCGAGCTGCACTTGCAGCCAGGCACGCGCGGCTTTCCAGTCGCGTTTGACAGTGCGCACGGAGACTCCGAGCACTGGGGCTGCTTCTTCTTCCGTCAGGCCGCCAAAGTACAGCATCTCGACCAGGCGTGCTTTCCGCCCATCAAACTCCGCCAGGCGAGTCAGGGCTTCATCCAAAACCAACAGTTGGTCGATTCGCGGGTCGGCCGAGGCCATAAACTCGTTGAGCTCGACCTTCAGCTTTCCCACCGGGCGCTTGCCGGCGGCGCGCTGGCGTGCATGGTCCACCAGGATCCGCCGCATGGCGATGGAGGCCGCGGCGAAGAAGTGGGCACGGTCCTGCCAGTCTCCGGCATGGTTCTGCAAGAGACGTAGGTAGGCCTCGTTGACCAGGGCGGTCGGCTGGAGGGTGTGGTCGGGACGCTCGTGCCGCATGAAACGCCGGGCCAGGGCATGGAAATCGTCGTACACCAGGGCGACGAGGTTCCGCTCGGCGTCGGGGTCGCCGCGCTTGAGGGCGGCGAGCAAGCTCGTAATTTCCCCCGGGGACGGTACCACATCTGCTCCGGAATCTGTTGGTCGATTGTACCGCAACTCACGGTTCAAGAGAACCGGCGGAGCGACCCAAGTCGCGTTGCCGGCGAAGCTCTTCGGGATCGGTCGCGGGGATCTTTCCTCTGATTCATCTATAATTTAACGAGGAAACCGGAGAACCTGCCCATCAACTACCAGAACGCCGTCCTCATCTACAATCCCCGAGCGGGCAGATTCGGACGGGGTGGAGCTCCGCTGGTCGATCGCCTCGTCGAGATCCTGACGAAGCAAGGCCTCAACGTGAACGTGGCTCCCACCACCGGCCCGGGCACCGCGGGGGATCTGGCGCGCGAATACATTCGCCAGGGCGCGGACCTGGTGGTGGCCGCGGGCGGCGATGGCACCGTCAACGAAATCATGGAAGGCATGGTGCACGGGCAGGTGCCTCTCGCCATTCTGCCTGGCGGGACCGCCAACGTGCTGGCCATGGAAATGACCCTCGGCAAGAATCTGGAGCGCGTGGCAGGGCGCATCCACGAACTTCGCCCGCACCGCATTTCCGTGGGCCATTTGACGTGCGACGGAGGTAAGGTCTCGCGGCACTTCCTGTTGATGGCCGGCATCGGCGTAGACGCCCATATCGTTTACCACGTGAGTGCTCCTTTGAAGGCACGGACTGGAAAGCTGGCCTATTGGGTGGCCGGTTTCAGCCTGCTGGGCCGGCGACTGGCTGCCCTGCGCGTGGAGATCGGCGGAAAGACACACGAGTGTTCCTTCGCGCTGCTTAGCAAGGTGCGCAACTATGGCGGCGATTTCGAGATCGCGCGCAGTGTGAGCCTGTTCGATGACGAGTTCGAGGCGGTACTTTTCGAAGGGCGAACCTCCATGGGTTATGTGAAGTACGTGCTGGGAATGGCCCTGAACCGATTGAACGGAATGAAGGGAGTGACCGTGGTCCGGAGCAATCGCATGACGGTATCCGGTTCGGAGGGCGGCCGCGTATATGTGCAGGTCGATGGCGAACTGGCAGGCCATCTGCCGGCCGAAATCCGCATTGTGCCGGACGCCCTTACCCTGCTGGTGCCTCCGGAATATGAACGCAGATTAGTTGAGGGGTAGCGCCGGTGGTCTTGCCGGCAGTTCTCTTCTGCCATGCCGCCCGAATACGAACGCGTCTTGTGCGACGATGATCCGGGGGGGACACAGATTACAACTGATCGGATGTTCGCGGGAGCGGTTCTTGCGGCGATCACCTTAGGAATCGGATCGGGGATGGCGGTGGCGCAGCAAGGGCAGGGGCAGCCCGGCACGAAGTGGACCGAGGAGCAGCTTCGCCAGGCCGTAGCTCCTGTCCGCGTGGGCCGCAAGCTGACGCCGCGGTCGTGGCCCGGCGGCGCGCGGGTCGCAGTATGCCTCAGTTTCGACGATGACACCGAGGCGCCGCTGCTGAGGGACGGCACCACCTCGCCGACGACGCTGTCGGCCTCCGACTTCGGCGCCGAGAGCGGCACTCCGCGCATTCTGAACATGCTCGATCGCTACCAGGTTCCGGCGACCTTCTTTGTCACGGGCGTGGATGCGCTGCTGCATCTACGAAGTGATGTCGCAGGGGAAACCTACGGGAATCGTGGAACTGGCCATCGACTGGACGCTCACCGAGACGCCCTATCTCGGGCAGAATGGCCACATGCCATCGCCCGAACTGCTCTACCAGTTGTACAAAGAGGAGTTCGATGGCGCCTATGAGGAAGGCACCATGTTCATCCTGACCCTTCACCCCTACCTGAGCGGTCATCG
>PMTT01000114.1 GCA_003167275.1 Bryobacterales bacterium
CGACGGGGGCTTGGATCGGCGGCAGCGGTTTCGGGGGCACAGGATCTGTCCGCCCACCGGCTTGGAACATGCGGGTGAACTCGCCGGGACCGGCATCCACCGCCCTGCCGGACACGGGCGGGACAACTGCGGCCGCCGGAGGAGCAGCAGGTTGAGCCGGTGGGGCTGCCACGACCGCAGGAGGGACTACCGGTCTGGCCGGCGGGGCAACCTGTTGAGCCGGCGGGGCAGTAGGGGCCTTGACCGGCGGCTGCGGTTTCGGGGGCTCGGGATCTGACCGTCCACCGGCCTGGAACATGCGCGTGAACTCCCCAGGACCGGACTCCGTCGACACGGGTCTGGCGGGCGGGACCACTGCGGTCGCCGGAGGGGCAGAAGGTTGAGCCGGTGGGGCAGCCACGGCCGCAGGAGGGACTACCGGTCTGGCCAGCGGGGCAACCTGTTGAGCCGGCGGGGCAGTAGGGGCCTTGACCGGCGGCTGGGGCTTCGGGGATTCGGGATCTGTCCGCCCACCGGCTTGGAACATGCGCGTGAACTCCCCAGGACCGGACTCCGTCGACACGGGTCTGGCGGGCGGGACCACTGCGGTCGCCGGAGGAGCAGAAGGTTGAGTCGGCGGGGTAGCCACGGCCGCAGGAGGGACTACCGGTCTGGCTGGCGGGGCAACCTGTTGAGCCGGCGGGGCAGTAGGGGCCTTGACCGGCGGCTGGGGCTTCGGGGATTCGGGATCCGTCCGCCCACCGGGCTGGAACATGCGCGTGAATTCGCCGGGACCGGACTCCGCCGTGGTGCCGGACTGAGACACCGGTTGAGCCGGTGGGGCAAACGTGGCGGCGGGAGGGGCAACCGGTCTGACCGGCGGTACGGCAGGCTGAGCCGGTGGGGCAACCGTGGCGGCGGGAGGCGCGACCGGTCTGGCCGGCAGTGCGGCAGGTTGAGCTGGCGAGGCAACCGCAGCGGGGGGAGGGACAGCCGGTCTGACCGGCGGTGCGGCAGGTTGAGCTGGCGGGACAACCGCAGCGGGGAGAGGGGCGACCGGTCTGGCCGGCAGTGCGGCAGGTTGAGCCGGTGGGGCAACTGCGGCTACGGGAGGGGCAGCCGGTCGGGCTGGGGGTGCGGCAGATTGAGTGGGCGGGGCAACCGGTGTGACCGGCGGTGCGGCAGGTTGAGCCTGTGGGGCAGTAGCGGCAGCAGGTCTGGCTGACGGAGCGCCCAGGGGGCTGGGCGGGGTTGCAGGTGCTGTGGATGTGGCACGGACCTCGACCGGCGGCTGGGGTTTCGGAGGCTCTGGGACCGCGGGACCGTTGGGTCGAAAGACCTTGGTGAACTCGCCAGGCTCGGACGTACCTGGTGCATTGGACCCGGACGCAGGTTTGGCGGGCGGATCGGCCGGAGGCCTAATCGGCCCGCGGGCTTCGGATGGGGGCTTCGCCGCCACTCCGGTGGAGGTTTCGGCACGCTGAAATATACGGGTGGCCGCGCCCGGCTCGGGCATCCCAGGGGCGGTGGATTGGGACGGTGGTCTGCCCAGCGGATCGGCTGCAGCCCCGGGCGGCGTCAGGGTTTCGGAAGGTGGTCTCGCCGCCGCTCCCGTGGAGCCGCGCTGAAAGACCTTGGTGAATTCGCCGGGCTCGGACGAACCCGTGGCGCTCGATTGGGATGGCGGTCTCTCTAAGCCCGAAGCTGTCGGCGCCGCAGGCCCGGTCCCGGATGGCGGTATCCCTATGCCCGAGGGCGGGCGGGCCATGAAGACTGTTGCCGATGCACTGGAAGCCGGAGCCGGCCCCGGCGTTTCGGGGGACACAGACGGGGGGCGGCTCAGTCCCCCCAAAGTTGCGCGCGGTACATTCTGGGCGGCCCCTTTTTCCTGGTCTCCCAACCACTCGTTCAACGTTTGGTACGGGGGCGCGATCGTCACGACATAGGGTGTGCCGTCATTGTCTCCTACCTCGACGAGCTTGGAAAACGATTGCGGCGGCATGGCGCGCAGACGGGCCAGTAGTTGTTCATTCTCCGGCGTGCGCCCGCCGACCAGGAGATGGACCGTGACATCCCGCGCGGTCGAGACCTGACGGGCACGAAAGCTCTTGGTGCCCAGGCCCTCAATTGGCTCGATGAGTTCATATCTCCTGTAGAAGTCCATGCCTCGCCCCGCTAGTCCCCATCATGGCACGCGGCCCCATACCGCGAGAATCCGCTACTGTTATCGACGGCACGTACCATGGATTGTTTCCCAAACCCCACAGGTCGCGTACCATAGATGGTTTCCTAAACCCGAAAGTTAATGTTACATTGAATCGCGATAACCTATGCGGCTACTTTCAAGGGTGGTCTGGTCGGAAGGCATGTACCTGGGGCCGCACCATTTCCAGGCGCAGAGCCGCTATTTCGAAGATTCCATCCAGTTTGCCACGGCCTCGCTGTGGTTTGCGTCATTTGGGCTGGTGGGAGTGGAATTGGACGCCGAGGCCCTGCGCAATGGCACGGTTTCGCTGGTGCATGCGCGGGGTATCCTCCCGGATGGTTTGCCGTTTAACATGCCGGAAAGCGACGTTCTGCCCGAACCCCGCGCCATCGCCGACCTGTTTCCACCCACACGGGACGCGATCGTCGTGATGCTGGCGATCCGCCCTCGCCAGCCCAACGGCTACAATTGTTCGCTGAGCGAGGATGGGGCGCCGGCACGATACCAGGCGGAGTCGCGAGTACTCTCCGATGAAAACAGCGGGGCCGACGAGCGGCCGGTCCGCCTGGGCCGCAAGAACCTGCGGATCCTCATCGATACCGAACCCTCCCAGGAGTTCCTGACTTTGCCGATCGCCCGGGTGGTGCGTGACGGCTCGGGCCATTACGCCTACGACCCGCGTTTCGTCCCGCCGCTTCTCGAGATCAGCGCCAGCAAGAGCCTGATGTTGATGGTGCAGCGGTTGATCGAGATCCTGGATGAAAAGGCCGCAACCATCAGCCGGGGCTCCAGCCGGGGAGCGCAGATCGGGACCGAGTTCTCCACCCGGGAAATCGCGAATTTCTGGCTGCTGCACGCGATCAACTCGGCCCTGCCCCCCTTCCGGCATCAACTCATCGCCAAGCACGGCCATCCCGAGGAACTGTTTGTGGAAATGTCGCGGCTGGCCGGCGCACTGTGCACCTTCGCACTCGATTCGCATCCTCGCACCTTGCCGTTGTACGACCACTTGCGCCTAAGCGAGTGTTTCGAGGAACTGGAGCGCCACATCCGGCTCCACCTGGAAACCATCATTCCCACGAATTGCCTGTCGATCCCGCTCAAGCCCGCGGGGGATTACTACTACGAAGGCGACGTCACCGACCAGCGTTGCCTGGGGCGCTCCCGATGGGTGTTCGCAATCCACTCGAACATGGGTGAAGCGGATCTCATGGTGAAGACGCCGCAACTGATCAAGATATGCACACCGCCTTTCGTGCGAAGGCTGGTGGCGCAAGCTCTGCCGGGGATGACGTTGACACACCTGCCGATTCCGCCGCCGGCCATTTCGACGCGCGTGGAGACCCAGTACTTCGGCATCAGCCGGAGTGGTCCGTGCTGGGACCACATGGTCAAGGTGAGGAAAGTGGGGGTCTATATTCCGGGCGAATTTCCCCAGCCGGAAGTGGAGATCCTGGTAGTTCTGGATAACCAGTCATGACACCTGTACTCAATACCCGGAGGCCCGATAACCTGGCGCTGATTTACCAGGAGGCTATCACCGCCATCGAACGGCTGCGCGCCAACACGCAGGGCATCAACGATGCGAATGCCTTTCGCCATCACTCCCGCGAGGCTCTGAAGATCGCTACCAACCAGGCGCTGGCGGCCGGCTACAACGCCGACGACGCCCGGTACTCCACCTTCGCGGTGTGCGCCTTCCTCGACGAATCGGTCTTGAATTCGCAGAACCCGATCTTCGCAGACTGGTTGCGGAAGCCGTTGCAGGAAGAACTGTTCGGCAACCAGATTGCGGGCGAAATTTTCTTCCAGAACCTGCAGCAACTGTTGGGACGAAGCGATTCGCACGACCTCGCGGATATCCTGGAGGTGCATTACCTGTGCCTCCTGCTGGGCTTTCGCGGCAAATATAGAGCCGGGAACCGCGGGGAGTTGGATTCTGTGATGAATATGACCCGCGACAAGATCCATCGCATTCGCGGGCCATTCGGTCAACTCTCCCCAGCCTGGATGCTGCCGCCTGCCGGTCCGATTCGCGGCATGGTGGATCCGTGGGTCCGGAGACTGGGGATCATCGCGGCGAGCTTAGCCATCGTGATGGTGGTGCTGTTTGTCGTCTACATGATCGTCCTGAACTCGGGAGTGTCGGACGTTCGCGGCCTGGCCCCACAGACGATGAGTTAAGGAGTCGCGCCGATGCCGGTTTTCTACATTATGGTGGCAAGTACGGAGTCGCGCTGATGGTTCTCTACATCATCATGGGCGTCACGCNNGCCGGCGGCGAGGTAGTTGCACCGGGCGGCGACGAGATTTCCGTGCTCATCCACGAGGCGGAAAAGAAGCTGGCGGCCGCCAAATTGCCGCAGGGCGCCAAGGTGGGCGGCCTGCCGGTCTTTCTCATCATGGGTGAACCCGGCACCACCAAGACCAGCGTGATGCTGCACTCGGGCCTGGAGCCCGAATTGCTATCCGGCCAGGTGTACCAGGCCGGTAATGTGGCCCCCACACGCTCGGCCAACTTCTGGTTCTCGCGGAACGCGATTTTCACCGAGGCTGGCGGGGCCATGGTTTCCGACGCCGGCAAGTGGGGACGCCTGGTGAAAAGGCTCCAGCCCCGCGCGGCTGTGATTCGCAAGGGCGAGCAGGCGCCGCGGGCAGCCCTGGTATGCTTCGATTGCGAGAACTTCACCAAGCCGGGCGCGCCGGACATCGCGACCAATTCGGCCCGCACTCTGCGTGCGCGCCTGGGCGAGATCTCGCAGGCCATGGGGATCAACCTGCCGGTCTACGCTCTTTTCACCAAGACCGACCGTCTGCCGTTCTTTACCGATTATGTCCGCAACGTGACGAATGAGGAGTCCACCCAGGTGTTGGGCGTCACGCTGCCGATTACCGACCGGCGTAGCTCGGGAGTCTTCGCGGAGGAAGAGACCAACCGGCTGACGGGCGAGTTCGAGAGGCTGTTCCGCTCCCTGGCGGATGCGCGAATCGAGTTTCTGGCGCGGGAAGGGGATGCCGGCAAGCTGCCCCCGGCCTATGAATTCCCACGCGAGTTCCGCAAGGTGCGCCCCGCGCTGGTACAGTTCCTGGTGGACCTGTGCAGGCCCAGCCAGTTGACGGTGGGGCCATTCCTGCGAGGGTTCTACTTCACGGGCGTGCGGCCAGTGGTGATCAACGAGACCGCCCCGGTGGCCCCGGCGCCGCCGCAGCCAGCGGACATCATGTCGTCGGGCGCCACCAGTATGTTCAACCGGGGGATGCTGGGCGCCCAGCCGGCCCGGCCGGCCGCGCCGCCGCAGGTGATCGGGACGCGCAAGGTGCCGCAGTGGCTGTTCCTGGCGCACCTCTTCAACGACATTCTGCTGGTGGATCGGAGCGCCCTGGGGGCCAGCGGAGCGAGTACCAAGGCCAGCGCGGCGAAGCGCTGGATGTTCATCGCGGGAGCGTCCCTGTGCTTCCTGCTGATTGTCTTCTTCACCATTTCGTATTTCAATAACCGCGGTCTGGAAACTCGCGTGGACGATGCGGCGCGGGGAATCTCCGCCGTTGGGCCAGCGGGCGCCGACGTTGCCTCGCTGGACTCGTTGAGGAAACTGGAGGACCTGCGGAAGTCGCTCCAGAAGCTGGCGGAATACCGCCGGGATGGACACCCGTGGTTGTACCGCGGGTTTCTTTACATCGGGGACGATCTGTACAAGGCGGCGCGGCCGCTCTACTGCGACCGCTTCCGCAAGCTGCTGCTGACGCAAACGCAGGGCAATATCCTGCAAGACATGCGCGGGCTGCCGGCGACGACGGCCCCGGATCAACACCCCTACCAACCTACCTATGAGGAGCTGAAAGCTTACCTCATGACGACCTCGAACCCCGAAAAGAGTAACAAAGATTTCCTGACTCCGGTGCTGATGCGCCTGTGGATGAACCGGCGCGACGTGGATCCGGACCGCCAGGAGCTTGCGCGCAGACAGTTCGACTTTTTCGCCGATGAA
Organism: Bryobacterales bacterium; assembly: GCA_003167275.1. Classification (GTDB taxonomy): domain Bacteria; phylum Acidobacteriota; class Terriglobia; order Bryobacterales; family Bryobacteraceae; genus JAIQFL01. Next base: position 6,175 of record PMTT01000114.1, read on the forward strand.
TTGAGAGAGGAAGACCCGTGCTCGTCTCGCGTAGATACGGATGCCAGAGACAGGGCACGGGTTTACCTGAAGGCCTTCGGGGGGTTTGAACAGGTGTACGGCTACATGTTGGTGGAAGCCGATAAGCGCGGCACGCCCATCAACTTCAATCGCCAGTATCCCGGCGCGGTGCCTTTCGTAGTGGACGGCTACGACGTGCGCGGCGCGTTCAGCAAGGGCGGTTGGACATTCATGAATCAGAACTTCGGCCGCGCGGACCGTTTCTTCAGCGGTGAGCAGTGGGTGCTGGGCGACCAGAGCGGGCCAAGCATCGACGCTGCCAAGCTGGAGGGAGACCTGAAATCCCGGTACTACAACGATTTCAAAACGGAGTGGACGAACTATGTAAAAACGGCGAGGGTGCTGGGGTACGGAAGCTTGCAGGATGCGGCGCAGAAACTCAAGGCGCATGCCTCGAATACGGCTCCCCTGCTGGAACTGTCCTACCTCGCCTCGAAGAATACCGCCGTGGCCGATCCCGCACAGGCGGGCCTCTTCCAACCGGTGCAATCGGTGACGCCGCCCGAGAACACGGACCATTTCGTGGCGGGTTCGAACCAGAACTACATCACCCAATTGGGGGCGCTCCAGGCGCAAATCGAGTCGATTGCCGGGCAGGGTTTGAACGATGCCAACGCGGCACAAGCGCTCCAGGTTGCCGTGCAGGCGAAGGCGGCGGTGAATCAGATGGCGCAGGCCTTCCGCAT
>PMTT01000245.1 GCA_003167275.1 Bryobacterales bacterium
GACAGAACTGCCGCTTTTAGGTTGATGGCTTAACCGAAGAGCAGGATGAACAGAATCGCGCAGGCGATGCTCATCCACCAGCGCGGCAGCAGTGCGGAAATCAGGGCCGAACCAGTGTAGGCAACCAGCGACACCAGCGCGCACCATAGGATGGCGCGCGCCGAGGCGCCCATGATCGCGCCAAAAGCGGCACCCGATCCGGCGAGCGTTACCTTGCCGCTGATCAGCATCATGGCGTAGACCAATGCCGGGGCCAGCAGGATGGCACAACCTACCGCCAGCGCCACGTGGAAAGCGCCGATCAGGAGTTTCGCCGCCACGTATCGTCTGCGCGACAGCGGTTGTTCGAACATGAAGAACACGCGCTTGTCTTCCATCTCCGGACGGAACATCGCCACCGCCACGAACGCGGTCGCCAACAGGAAGATCGACACCACCAGGACGCCTTCGCCGAGCGGAAGCGGAAGATACTTCATCACGGTCTGGTTGGTCAGATCGGCGAACGCCCTCCGCGACGACGGAACGATCCCGATCACCAGAGTCATAATCAAAACAGGCGCGTTGAAGACCAGCCACAACGTGGCGTACTTCCAGCGGTTCTCCCGCCATTCCTTCCAAAGTAGTTCGCGAATCATTCCGGCCTCCTGTTGACGTAGTCGAAAAAGGTCTGTTCTAGAGAGTTCGAAACCATGGTGGCATCCGCCGCTCCGCGCGATTGCAGGAAACGGATGGCGTTCTCGGGTTCGCTGGTGACCGCGACGGTCGCGCGAGGTTCCCGCTTCACGGCGATCAGCCCGGGGACCGCCGACAACTCCGCATCGGCCATCTGGTGCGAGAATTCGATCCGGCGCCGCGAGCTCTTGATGGCATCGATCGGGCCGCAGGCGAGGATCTTGCCCGCGTCCATGATCGCCAGCGTGTCGGCCATGCGCTCGATGTCTTCCACGAGGTGGGAGGAGAAGACCACCGTGCAGGCGCGCTGTCCGAGTTCCTCGATAAGCAGCCCGAGCAACTCGCGGCGTCCCACCGGATCGAGACCAGACGTCGGCTCGTCGAGGAGAATCAGGTCGGGATTGTGCGCCATGGCGAGTGCGATCTGCAGGCGTACGTAGTGTCCCCGCGACAGGTCGCAGACTTTCGTGTTGAGCGGGAGTTCCAGGCGGGTGGTGAGGCGAGCCGCCTTCGCGTCGTCCCACTGTGGGCGGAACGCACGGGCGAAGCGCAGACACTCTGCGGGCGTCATCCAGCCGGGTAGGTAGCGCGCCTGCGCCACATAGCCCAATCGCAGCCAACGCGAGGCGTCGCCTTTCGCCAGGGGTTGGCCGAGCACAGAGACTGCTCCCGAGGTCGGCCTCAGATGGCCGACCAGCAGCTTGAGCAATGTGGACTTGCCGGCGCCGTTGGGGCCAAGCAGGCCGAAGACAGTACTTTGCGCGACGTCGAGATTCGCGGAATCGACGGCGCGCACGCTCCCGAAAACGCGGGTGAGCTCGCGAGCTTCAATGGCATTCATCGGGTCTCCAATCTGTAGCGGTGGATCAATTGCTGATAGACTTCGTCGATCTCGGTGGCCGTCATCCCGGAGTTGACCGCCTCGATGAGGGCCTTTTCGAACAGAGCGCTGACGATCTTGTGGCGCTGGCGGCGTGAGGCCTCGACGGCCTGGGAGCTTACGAACGTGCCCTGTCCCTGGCGCTTGTAGATCACGCCCTGGTGCTCGAGCTCGAGGTAGGCTCGGGCCACGGTGTTGGGGTTAATCGTGAGATCGAGCGCGAGTTGCCGGACAGACGGCAAGCCTTCCTCCGGTTTCAGCCGGTCCAGGGCGACACTCCTCTTGATCTGCTCCACGATCTGGATGTAGATCGGAACGCCGTCGGTGGTGTCAATCCTAAAGTCCACTGTACTAATTGAATTAATACAGCAATACGGTGAAGTTGTCAAGCCCCGTAGGGTATGCTTTAGCTTGCCCACCATTCCAACAAGGCTGGGCAAGCTAAAGCATACCCTACGGACGTACAATGCAGGTCTGAGGGCGAGGGGAACTATGGGGGGCAAGAAGGGGTTCGGGGCCGCGGCTCTATTTCTGTTGACGATCGGCGTGGCGGAACGGATCCCGGCGCAGGGGCCGCCGCCGGCAACGCCGCCACAGGGCGGAGTGCAGACTCCTCCGGCTGGCGGTCCGGGCGGACAAGGCGGACGTGGCGGGGGCGGCCGCCGCGGCGGTGGGTTCGTTCCCGGACAGACGCGGCTTCCTGGCGACCCGGCGCAGATCGCCCGCGGGAAGACGCTTTACGGGATCAACTGCACGGGCTGTCACGGCGCAGACTTGCGGGGCGGCGACATGGGCGGGCCGAATCTGTTGCGATCGCAGGTGGCGCTGAGCGATCAGAATGGCGAATTGATTGTCCCCATCATCCAGGGCAGCCGCCAGAACGCGGGCATGCCGGCGATCGACGTGAGCCCTGCGGACGGCGCGGCTGTTGCGACTTATGTGCGTAGCATTATGGAGACCATCGGCAGGCAGGGCATGCCCCCATCGGTTGGGCTGCCGCCTCCCAGCGTGCTGGTTGGCGATGCCCGCGAAGGCCAGGCGTACTTTGCCGCGAAGTGCAGCAGTTGCCACTCCGTCACGGGCGATCTGCAAGGGATCGCGTCCCGTTACGCCGACGCCAAGGCGCTGCAGAATGCGTTTGTCTCGGGTGGCGGCGGCCGGGGGCGCGGTGGACGCGGCGCCGGAGGGGCTCCGGGCGCTCCGAACCCCCGCACCGTGATGGTCACGGTCACACTGCCTACAGGAGCGGTGGAAGGGCAGGTCGTCCGGATCGACGACTTCCTGGTCACGGTGGGGCTGGCCGACGGAACGCTGCGCACCATCCGTCGCGACGGCAACGTGCCGAAGGTTGAGGTTCACGATCCGATGAAGGGCCATCGGGATCTGCTGTCCACTTACACGGACAAAGACATGCACGATGTGACTGCCTATCTGGTGACCTTGAAATGACACTCCGGAAACTGCTACTGGCCGCGGCGCTCTGGGTGGCGCCGGCGATGGTGATGGGACAAGGAAGCGGGGTGGTGCCGGCCGACCTCCTCAAGCCTCTCAAAGACTCATGGCCCACTTACAACGGCGACTACTCCGGCAGGCGCTACAGCACGCTGACGCAGGTGAATCAAGCTAATGTGAAGCATCTTACGCTGGCGTGGATGGTCCGCGTGACTCCGGGCGCCGGTAACGCCGGGGCCTTCGGTGGGCGGGGAGGACGCGGCGGGGGAGGACGGGGCGGCAATGTCATTGTGGGCGGCGAGGGCCCCGGGGATATCGCCGGCGGCGGTGGCTCCATCAAGGCCTCCGTGCTCGAGGTGGATGGCACGCTGTACTTCACCATGCCGGATAATGCCTGGGCCGTGGACGCTCGCGATGGCCGCGAACTGTGGCACTACTTCTGGAAGACCAAGGGCGGCACGCACATCGGCAATCGCGGGCTGGGGATGTGGAACAGCTACCTGTTCATGGAGACGCCCGACGACTACCTGGTCTCGCTCGACTCGAAGACCGGCAAGGAGCGCTGGCACAAGCCGATCGCCGATCTGGCGCAGGGCTACTTCTCGACGCCCGCCCCCATCGTGGTGGGGAATCATGTGCTGGTCGGCACGGGCAACGACATCGATGCGCCCGGCTTCCTGCAGTCGTTCGACCCAGAAACCGGGGACGTGCAATGGAAGTTCTACACGGTGCCGATGAAGCAGGGTGACGTTGGACTGGACACTTGGGCCAGCCTCGACGCGGCTCGGCACGGCGGTGGCCAGACCTGGGTCCCGGGGGCCTACGATCCTGAGACGAAGCTCTACATTTTCGGAACCGGCAATCCCACTCCGGCATTTACAACGGGCACCCGCGGCGAGGGCGACAACCTGTTCACCTGCGCGCTGGTAGCAGTGAACGCGGAGACCGGGAAGATGGCCTGGTATTTCCAGACATCGCCGCACGACATGCACGACTACGATTCCGCGCAGACTCCGGTGCTGGTGGATGCGATGTTCAACGGCAAGATGCGGAAGCTGGCGTTGACGGCGGCGCGGAATGGGTACTTCTTCACTTTGGACCGCGTCACTGGTGAGCACCTGTTGACCAGCAAGTACGGGATGTATACGAACTGGGCCAAGGGGCTGAATAAGTTCGGCGGTCCGCAGCATGATCCGGGCAAGGACGCGACGGTTGCCGGATCCTTGGTCTCGCCGAACTCCGACGGCACGACCAATTGGGAGCCGCCGGCTTACTCTCCGGACACCGGCTTCTTCTATACCGCGGAGGGCAATGCGCACTCGATCTTCTATCTGACTGACCTGGATCCGCGGGGATCGATGGGGCTGGGTGGGAAGGAAGAGGTGGGAGTCGGGTCGAGCGGGAGTTTCCTGACGGCGATCGATTACAAGACGGGGAAGGTGGCCTGGCGGCACGCTTACTATGGCAACGGCGGCGGTGGCGGACTGTTGACCACGGCGGGGAAGTTGCTCTTCGCCGGCGACGGAGGGGGCAATCTGGTGGCGCATGATGCGGTCACCGGGAAGCCCTTGTGGAACACGCGCATCGGCGGGATCACCAATGCGCCGCAGACTTACATGCTGGATGGCCGCCAGTATGTGATCGCGGCGACTGGGGATGCGATCTGGTCGTTCGTGATGTACTGAGACGTGGGGTATGCTTTAGCTTGCCCAAGCGCGAAAATGGATCTGTTACCCTGTAGGCAGGAGTGCTGCATGACCATCGACATTGATCCCGATACAGCGGGCCGCCTGAAGGCAAATGCGCAGGCCGTAGGCGTGTCTATTGCCGTTTACGTCGAGCAACTCATCTCTGAAGCAGAATCACGCCGCGTTCAGATGGCGGTATTCCGGCAAGCGATTGATGAGCGTTTGGCCTCGCTGAATGCCGGGGAGAGCATGAACGGTGAGGATGTGATGGCTCAACTCATCGGCGAAATCGATGAGCCTGGCACAAGATCTGGCAAACGGTGAGCCGGTTCCTCTTTGGCGCTTTGTTGAGGGCGACCTTCGCGAGATCCGCGACTACATTGCCAAGGATAGTCCCGAATCGGCCAGGCGGCTGATGGTACAGTTCGTAGGAGCATTTCGTCTACTTGCGAAGCGACCGCAACTCGGGCGGGTCCGCGCAGACTTGCCCGTATCTGAGCTTCGATACTGGCCCGTTGGACCCTACCTGGTTATCTACCTTGCCGCCAGGCAACCGATCGAGATTGTCGCCGTCGTGCACGGCGCCCGGGACATACCGAACGTGGTCAATCTTCGGTTAGATCGGTCTTAGTTGGCGCTCCGCTGTTGATGCACTCCGGGCGGCCATGGGATTGGTACCCCTGGCCTCACCCGCTCGGGCCGGCCCGATCCGGTGGGGTTGCCGCTAACCGGCCAGGTCGCGAAGATGTCGTCGAAGATGCCAGCGCGGTCCGAGAGATCCTGCAGCTCGGGGAGCGACATGCCGACATCGGTCAGGTGGAGCCCGCGGAGGTCGTCTTTCACGTTGACGAGCTGTTGAGGATCGGGGTAGGGAAGAGGGCGGAGTAAGACCGCGTCCACGAGGCTGAAGATGGCGGTATTGGCGCCGATTCCGAGCGCCAGGGTTAAGCCGGCAACGACGGTGAAGGCGGGGTTCCGGCGCAGGGTGCGGACGGCGTACAGGAGATCTGACTTGAATCGCATGGTGCGATTCCGCTTTGCAGTTGGGGTGCCGGGCCTTTGTGACACGGGCATTCTTGCCTGTGTTGGTTTTGCGGGGGAGTTCGGAAGACAAACCAACACAGGCAAGAATACCCGTGTCACGAAGTGGGAATGGGCATCCCGAAAATGGGATCGTCAGAGACTACTTGGGCACCGAAATCGTGATGTTGCGGTACTTCATTCCGCCGGTGTGATCGCCCTGGATGTAGAACGGGCCGGGCTCGCCTTCATTGCTGTCGAGCGCGCCGCCAGTGACGCCGGGAATCTCCTGGTTGTCCACCGTCTTGACGCCATCGCGGATGATCGTTACCCAGCGGCCCACCAGGGTGATGTCGTAACTCTCCCATTCGCCGGGCTTGCGCGGCAACTCCACTGCAGGTTTCAGGAAACTGTAGATGGAGCCCATCCGGTGGAATTCGTCGTTCGCCTCCAGCGCTTCGTATTCCACTTGCACCTCATAACGCCCGCGCAGGTAAACTCCGCTGTTGCCTTTGTCTGGACAGTTATACTCAATGTGCAACTTGAAGTCTTCGAACTTGCGTGTGCTCCTCAGGTTGGAGCCGTGCTCCTCGTTGATCAGCTCGCCATTTTTGACCACCCAATGGTTGTTCGCGGGGGTGATCGGCTCCCATCCGGTGAGGTCCTTGCCGTTGAACAGCGGCTCGGGATTGGTCCACTGGGCGGGCATTGGACGTTTCAAGGCCGGCGCCCGTACACCTGCCAGTTGACCTTGCACGGTATCGCCGCGCTTGGTAGTTCCCGTGAGTTTGGCTCCATCTATCGCCAGATCCCAGGTGGTGGCGGGCGCCCGATCCGCGGCTGGGATCAGGGTCAGGGTCAGGTGCGATCCTTGCCGCTTTACGTCGCTTGCCACCCGCGTGCTGGCCGAGCGGGGTTGGATCAGCGCGGAAAGGTGGCCATCGGCTTCCTTGACCTCCATCCAATCGGGGTAACTGTCCCGGGGCGTCGTGACCGTGATATCCCATCGGCCCACGAACGGGTTGCTCTGCGCGACGGCGAGAGGAACAAGGCTCGCGAACGCGATCGGTAAGAGACACAAGTGTTTCATCTTCAGCATCATTTTAGCGGAAATGGCGAGTGGGGTGCCCGATGGTCATAATAGAGGTCATGCGCCGGTTCGCGATTCTGATGCTGCTGATGGCCTCGACCGTGGCGGCCCAGAGTATCGTTTATCCGGCCAGGCTTTCCCCCGAGATGATGGATTTCGACGGAGCGTTCCACGAACCGCCGCTCAAGTGTGAAGTGACGCCCGTCCGGCCCATGCTGAACTTTGGCTTTCGATTTCAGGCGGGCTATGCGGTGAGCGTGCCGATGTCCCAGTACTTGGGGAAGGGACACCTGTGGGTCGTGCTGGCGCGCGTGACGCCGGAAGGCGGCGGCAAGGCGGTGTATCTGGGCAGCCGGATGCGGCTGCCGGAGATTCCCCGTACCAAAGCGCAAATGGAGTTTGGCGGTGGCTACTTGCTGGGCGAAGGCCGTTACCAGGTGGCCTGGAAAATGTGGGACGACACGGGGCGGGTTTGCCGGAAAAGCTGGAAGGTGGATGCCAGGCTGAACCGCGGCGAGCGCAAAGTGAAGGTCGCGCTGCCCCCGGCCACGGTTGCGGATCTCTCCCTGCGCGGAGCGCCGCTGACCGGGCGCCACGAGGACGATGCGCCTCCCATCCGGCTTACGGTTCTGATGCACGCGTCGCCGGTCTCGCCACGAAGGACGAGACTGGGCGGCCGGGATCGTGTGATGCTGCTCGGAACGCTGTCGTCGCTGCTCGATCGACTGCCGGTCCGTTCCGTGAAGCTGGTGGTATTCAATCTGGACCAACAGAAGGAACTGTATCGCCAGGAGGATTTCGAGCCGCAATCGTTGAACAGCGTGGCGCAGTCGATCGATGGCGTGGAACTGGGAACGGTGGACTATCAGGTGCTCCAGAACCCGGGCGGCCACCTGGACCTGCTCGCCGACCTGATCAAGGGCGAGCTCACCGCCCAGAAGCCGTCCGATGTCGTTTTGTTTCTCGGCCCGATGGCACGGTTTTCGGACAAGCTGCCGTCCGAGGATCTGGAGAGGCCGGCGGGCGCGACGCCGCGATTTTACTACCTCCAGTACCGCTCCCTGTTTCCGCAGGGCTCCACCTTTCCCGACGTGATCACCCGCGCGGTGGCAAAGCTGAAAGGGAAGACGCTGGTGATCCGCTCACCGGGCGATTTTGCGAAAGCCATCGAACAGGTGGAACGGAAGTGACACCGTAGAACCGGTCGGTAGTTGCTTAGTTTTCAAAGCCGGCCCAGTATGTACGTCTTGATCTTGCTCAGTTTGGGGCAAGCACTGTAAAAGTTTTCTTTTGTGTAATTGGCTATGCTGTACCGAGCTTCTCTGCTCTTGTGCTTCAGGTATCGATACTCGTTGTAGATATCCTTCAGCTTTGAGTTAACCCTAGCATCTCGTTCCTCGTGATTCGGCGGGCGGATTGATTGAACTTCGAGGTATGCATCAACATAATGCAACGCGGAATAATAGATTATAGTGATGGCCCAACCGACATTAACCCCCTTGGAGAGATCCATGGCCTTAGCCATTTGCTCGTTCTCCTCGGCACGGTTGATGTGCTCGTCACGGGTTGGCACGGTCTGTTTTAATGGCCCTTCGTCCAGCCTTGGCAAGAAAGAGTAATTACCGATCTCAGATTTTGCCCCCTTCTCTCGACTACGTTGAAGTCAAAGTCCATGGATGGAAATCTCTCCATGAGGGACTTTTCGCCTTCAAAGATAACCTCCAGGACGGCATCGTCAGCGGTGTCAACGATAGTCCAAACGTGGAATGCGTTATCGATCTTTTTAATATATACCGATTCCACTTCCGGTGTGGAAAGCAACCTATTCGCTAGCAGGGCCGGAACGGGCTGCGCAAGCGCAAAGGATGCCTGTGCAAAGGCTCTGGCATTGTCAGACAGCTGCGATGCGAGAATGCCAGAGACATCAATTGCCGAGATCGTCATTCAATTTACCATCCCTTCATCGCCGGAGTTTTTCAGAGTGCTGCTCATAACCTTCACCGCAGGGCTTGTTAACACTATGTAGACGGGGCTTCCGTCGGGCATGAATTGATCATCCACCCTCATGACGCTAACGGCCACGGCCTTCACTTTGATGACGGACCCGTCCTCCAACTTGTATTCGTTGAAATGTTCCACTATAGGCTCAAACGGGACCTCCACCACATCAACATCTTTGCCAAACACTTTTATTTTCCTCTTAACCGGATCGGAATTCATGCTCTTTTGCCTTTTCTACGATCAAGGCCGCCCATTGATGCAATTTCCTTTCGCCGTTCACCAGATGTATTCTTTGCCCTCGCTTGTCCTCCGATCCTCTCAGAGACCCTCTCAGAGACCCTCGCCGTTTCGCTCCGGGACTCCCCACCTTTTTCGTTGGTTTCGGCAGTCGACGCCCTAACGATCCGAAATGCTTTCGTGTTAACGTCCACCGTTCGCCTCCCGGAGGATTAGACGTGCTGCAAGCGTACTTCGAAACAGTGTTTGCACAGTCAAGCACAAGTGTACATCCAAATGTTCGCTAAAACGAGTACTATTTCTTGCTTTTAATCAGTTGTAACTAAAGGACTAAGGAAAACCCGCGTGGGTGACAGATATGGTCTGGACCGTATGGATTAGACATAGACCACAGTGGAGGTTTTGCAGAGCAAAATCTCAGGATACCATCCTCCGGACCCTTTCTTGTAAGCGGATTCAGGTCGATGAAAATTTGGCCGTTCACGTTTAGAGCATCGAAGAAATCGTGGGGCTCTTGGATTCAAAATGAGCCACTACCAACCGGTCACGGCGTCGAGGATCTGCCCGGCCGCTTCAAGTCGTAGCGGTAGCCCCGCCACTCGATGGTATTGCCGAAGGCCGAGGCAACCAGCGCGATCAGCCAGACCCACGTCGCGAGAGGCACCCACATGGCATGCACCCACGCGTGCCGCTTGAACCAGTCCTCGCATTGGGGCATGGACGCCTTCGCCAATGTTGCGCGATTGAGGCCTTTCAGCATGCCGGGCGAAAGCTGGGCAATGAGGGCCCACTCCGCCAGGCGGTTGCCGCGGATGGACGCGATGATCGAGGCGGCCATCCCACCGCAGTAGAATACGTGCGCGATCAGCGCGGGCCACCACAAGCGCGAGTTGTAGACTCGGGTGATGACCATCTGCCGGCGGATCCAGGCGAAGAACCGGCCGGCGGTGATCGATTCCCGGCAGGGGGTCAGGGCGCCGGGCGCGAAGGCTATGGTCAACCCCGCCGCGCGGACCGCGGCACTCAGTGCGTAGTCGTCGCTGACCGTGTCCTTCCACCGCTCGAACACGCGGGCTTCGAAGAAGGTCTCCTTGCGAATGGCCATGGCGCCACCCCAGGCGAAGCTGTTGGGACCCGGTCCCAAGCGGCCGAAGGCGACCGCGTCCCACACGCTGCGGAGCAGGGTCCAGAAGGTCGGCGGTTGCGGAGTAAACCACCGGTATCCCGTAGAAGCACCGACATTGGGTTCGGAAAGAGGAGCGGCCAAGGCGCGCAGCCAGTGTTTGGATACGAGGCCATCCGAATCGGCAAAGGCCAGGATCTGGCTGCGCTTGCGCACGGCGAGGACAGCGATCTGCAGGTTCTGGACCTTCTCGCCGGTGTTGGGATCGTGGCCGTCAGCCAGCACGATCCTGACCT
>PMTT01000609.1 GCA_003167275.1 Bryobacterales bacterium
GGCCGGCTTCGCCGGCTGACAGACCACAAAAAACGATGGTCTGTCCCACAACAGCGCCACGCTTCTGGCCGGGAGAATGTGAAAAGCCGGCGGCGGGTTGACAGCCCAGTCATCAGTCGCCAGTCAACATCCCGCCCAACACCGCCCGTGATTCGTGTAAATTCGCAGCCCTGAGCGGGCTCGTTCCGGTCTTTTTGCGAACTTCGCAAGCCCCCCCAACGTAGTTACCCTGAAGGGAAACTCATGAATCTCTGGCACGACGTCCGCTACGGCGCTCGCATTCTGCGCCACTCTCCGGGGTTTCTGGCCACCTCCGTACTCACCCTGGGCCTCGGCATTGGAGCCACCACTGCCATCTTCAGCGTCAGCGACGCCATGCTCTGGAAGCCCATTCCGCTTCCTCACATCGAGAGCCTGGTGATGGTGCTGCAGCGCATTCCCGATTCGCCAAACAATTGGAACGACACCTCGGCAGCCGATCTGGAGGACATTCGCCGCGGCACTACCGCGATCGAGAATATCGCCAGTTGGCAGGAGGGCATGGCCAATATCGTAGGCGCCGGAGGCGAGCCGGAGCGCGCCATTCAGGCCCTGGTGAGCGCTAACTTCTTCGACACGCTGGGCGTNNGCGATCCTCAGCGACCGTCTGTGGCATCGCCGCTTCGGCGGCGACCCGGCAATCGTTGGCCAGTCCATTCGCCTCGACGACCAGAACTTCCTGGTGACCGGGGTGATGCCCGAGACCTTCGATTTCCCTCTCGCCACCGAGTTGTGGACCCCCATGGCGCTCACGCCCGACCAGCGCGCCTCCCGGCGTGGAGGCATCGTCGTCTCCGCCGGGCGGTTGAAGCCTGGCCGCACTATCGAGCAAGCCTCCGCCGAACTCGACAGCATCGGCGCGCAACTGGAGAGATCGTTTCCCGACACCAATAAGGGCCGCCGCTTCATGCTCTGGCCGGCCCATCGGTTCCTGGTGGATTATGACACCCATCAATACTTGGTCATGCTCCTCGGCTCGGTCTGTTTCGTGCTGTTGATTGCCTGCGTCAACGTGGCCAACCTGCAGTTCGCGCGCGCCACAGGCCGCCTGCGGGAGGTCGCCGTACGGACCGCGATGGGCGCCAGCCGCTGGCGCGTCGTCACGCAACTCCTCACGGAAAGCGTGCTGCTCTCGGTGGGCGGCGCGGCGCTGGGCCTGTTGCTGGCCAAGTGGGGGATCAGCATGATCCGCGGAGGCATGCCTCCCGAGGTGATGCGCTACATCATCGGATTCAAAGACATGGACTTGGATAGCCGGGCGCTGGCATTCACCGTCCTGGCGGCGGTGGTGAGCGGTATCCTGGCCGGCCTGGCGCCCGCGTGGCAGTGTTCCCGTCCGAACCTGACGGACTCCCTGAAGGAAGGCGGCCGCGGTTCTTCGGTGGGCCGCGGACGGCACCGCCTGCGCAACATCCTGGTGGGCGCGGAGATTGCCCTGGCCGTCATCCTGCTGGTAGGCGCGGGCCTGATGGTCCGTGGCTTCCACACCCTGCTCAACAACGGCGAGAGAATGGAACCCGACACCCTGTTGACCATGCGGTTGGCAATTACCTCCAACAAGTACCGCGAGCCCCACCAGATCGAGGCCTTCTACCACCAGGTGCTGGACCGCATCACCCCGCTTCCCGGCGTGAAGTCGGCAGTTGCCGTCACGGCGTTGCCTTATAGTGGCCACTCGAACGGGCGCTACTTCACCATCGAAGGCCGCCAACTCGATCGCGGCGTCCAACCGGACGCCATGTACCAGGCCACCAGCTCGAAGTATTTCGACCTGGTGCACATTCCGCTGCGGGACGGCCGCCTGCTGAGCGAAAGCGACGGAGCGGAAGCACCCAAGGTGGCGCTGGTCAGCGAGAAAATGGCGCGGCACTGGTGGAAGGGCGAATCGCCCATCGGCAAGCGCATCAAGCTCGGAGCGGCGGATTCGAAGAACCCGTGGATGACCATCGTCGGAGTGGTTGGGGACATCACCCATGACCCCTACGACCACGAGCCGCGCGCCACCATGTACCTTCCCTACCAGCAGGCGCCGGCCCTCTGGATGGATGTCGGCGTGCGAACCGCCGGCGACCCGTTGCGCCTGGCCCCCGCCATCATCGGCGCCATCCGCTCGGTAGACCCCGAGCAGCCCATCACCGACATGCGGACGATGGCGAAAGCCATGCACAATCAGGCGATCGGCTTGAACTACATGGCCGTGCTGATGGGCATCTTTGGCGTGATCGCGCTGGTGCTCTCGGGAATCGGGGTCTATGGCGTGATGGCGCACCTGGTGTCGGAACAGACCCACGAGATCGGCATCCGGATGGCGCTGGGCGCGCCGCGCGAAAGCGTCCTGCGCATGCTCTTCCGCCGCGGCATGATCACCACCGCGATCGGCCTGTTGGTGGGGCTTCCCCTGGCCTATGGGTTTGCCCGCCTGATGGCCTCGCTGATCTATGGCGTGACGGCCAGCGACCCCGTGACCTTCGCAGGCATTCCGCTGACGTTGATGGTGGCCGCCGCGCTGGCGATCTATATCCCCGCGCGCCGTGCGATGAAGATCGACCCGGTAGTAGCCCTGCGCTGCGAGTAGCGTGGCACAGGCATTCTTGCCTGTGTTGGTTTTTCTTGCCCTGAAAACCAACACAGACAGGAATGTCTGTGCCACGGTGACATACATCCAATTCCTACTTAGCCACCACGTGATCCTTAACGTAGCTATCTACCCGCGGATCCCGGTCCGCCCCGGCCGCTCCCGGCGCGACATAGTGAAACGCCTCCGCGTACTCCACCCCGTATTGCTTCCCCAGTTCCCTGCTCCGGCTCATATCGAACTCCTTAATGTAATTCCGATCCGCCGTAGCATCGTCGTCGCCTAACAGCGGCAGCCGTTGATTGCGCTTCGCCAATTCCGCCCGCAGCCGCGAACCCAGGCGCCCGCCAGGCCCCTTGGACGTATTCGCGCGGTTGGCCTCCACCTTCTTATCGATCTGCCTGCTGATATCCACCACCCGCGTGATCTCCGGACGCCGCGCGAAGTAGTACTTGTCCGCGACCGCCTTCGGCGCCAGGCCGGCCGCGAACTGTTCCTCATAATCGTGCGCCCGCCCCGCCATCCAGCAAGCCGCCTCCACCCCCCGCGCCAGCATGTAGTGATCGGGATTCTCTTCATCGTGCGCCCAGGGATCCCAACAGACCACCGTGTCCACCTTGAGCACCCGAATCAGCAGAACCAGCCGGCAGATCAGCTCATTCAGCGAGATGTCGGCCATCCGGTGATTGCTATAGTTCAGGTCGAAATGGCCTTTGCACCCCAGCGCCCGCGCCACTTCGTTATTGTCGCGCTCGTTTCCGAGGGCGTTTTCGGCGATCGTGCCCGGCGTGCCGAGCCCCGGCGCGTCGCCCATATCGTCGTTGGTCGCGCGGACGAGGTACCCCGTATAGCCCTCGTCGATCAGCTTCGCGACCGTGCCGGCCGCGAACAGCGGAATATCGTCGGAGTGCGCCTGCAGTGCCAGCAGCACCTTCCCCCTGTGCGGTTGCCCGTCGGCAGGCCGCTCCAGAAAGACCCCGCCCGCCGCCGATGGCGCCTGTTGTTCGGTGCGCGCCAGCCGGGCCATCGCTGCGCCGGCCGCCAGACTGCCCAAGAAATTGCGTCGTAACATGGGTTCGATTATACCCGCAGCGCCGTGGGTCTTGGCGGCGTCACCTCGATCGGTGGCTTCTTGATCGGCGAACTGGTCAGTCTCACGAGGTCGGTCGCAAAATCGGCAGAGCGGATCGCCAGTGGGGGGAAACATTTCCAGTGGTGAGCCCCGTGTGGAATTCGACCACCCCACAAGCTGACTTGTCAACTTTATATCGTGGAGAAGGCAGTATTGACCCAGCCATCCGCGCGACGTGCGGATGAGGTAACCCAGCCGGATCGGGTTTTCGGCCGACCGTACACGATTCACACATATCTGTGTCGCTATCCGAACCACTCGATCACAGCACTTACGAAGATAGTGGCTGGCTCAGCCAGGCAGTGCTCCGACCGCGTGATGACGTGCGCTTCCGGGAAACCACTCCCTCAGCCCTCACGGTCGTGGCTCGCAACCGAGCCGCGCGCGTCCCCAAGCGGTGCCCCAATGGCTCTAATCCGGCGGTCTGGTAACCGAGGCCCCACCTCTTGTCTCGCCTGCGCATTGTGTACCGGAAAGCGTTCTCCCCAAAATCCCCTTACAATAGTCCTCAATGAATCGTCTCGAAGAACTACGTCGCCGGCACGAGGCTGCCGACCAGGGCGGGGGTCCGGAGCGCCGCGCCCGCCAGCATAAGGAAGGCAAACTCTCCGCCCGCGAACGCATCGAGCTCCTGGTCGACGAGAACTCCTTTGAGGAGCTCGACAAGCTCGTCACCCACCGCTGCCGCGATTTCGGCATGGAGGAACAGATCGTTCCCGGCGACGGCTTCGTCACCGGCTACGGCCGCATCCACGGCCGCCTTGTCTACGTCTTCGCGCAGGACTTTACGGTCTTCGGCGGTTCGCTCTCCGAGACCAATGCCCTCAAGATCTGCAAGATCATGGACCTCGCGCTCAAGACCGGCGCCCCCGTGATCGGCCTCAACGATTCNNGGCGCGCGCATCCAGGAGGGCGTGGTCTCGCTCGCCGGCTATGCCGACATCTTCCTCCGCAACACCCTATCGAGCGGCGTGGTCCCGCAGATCTCAGCCATCATGGGCCCGTGTGCCGGTGGGGCCGTGTACTCGCCCGCCATCACCGATTTCGTCTTCATGGTGGACCGCACCAGTTACATGTTTGTCACCGGGCCGGACGTCATCAAGACCGTCACCCACGAGGACGTTACCAAGGAAACGCTGGGCGGCTCCATGACCCACAACTCGGTCAGCGGCGTGGGCCACTTCCTGGCCGCCGACGACGCCGAATGCCTGCGCATGATCCGCGAACTGCTCAGCTACCTGCCACAGAACAACCGCGAGGATCCGCCGCGCCGCGCCACCGGCGACCCCGCCGACCGCATGGACGCCGCGCTCGACACCATCGTCCCCCAGGAATCCAACCTCCCCTACGACATCAAGGACGTGATCGGCCGGGTGGTGGACGATGGCGAATTCTTCGAGGTGCACGAGCACTGGGCCAAGAACATCGTGGTGGGATTCGCCCACATGGATGGGCGTTCGATCGGCATCGTGGCGAATCAGCCGGCGTTTCTGGCGGGCTGCCTGGATATCGATTCCTCGGTGAAGGGCGCACGCTTCGTGCGTTTCTGCGATGCCTTCAACATCCCCATCCTGACCTTCGAAGACGTGCCCGGCTTCATGCCCGGAACCGGCCAGGAGTTCGGCGGCATCATCCGGCACGGCGCCAAGCTGCTGTACGCCTACGCCGAGGCCACCGTGCCGAAGATCACGGTGATCACGCNNGCGGTGATGGGCCCCGAGGGCGCCGTGAATATCGTGTACCGCCGCGAACTGGCCGGGGCCGCCGACCAGGAGGCCGTCCGGCGCCAAAAGATCGACGAGTTCCGCGATCGCTTCGCCAATCCCTTTGTGGCCGCCGAGCGGGGATATGTGGACGATGTGATTGAGCCGCACGAGACCCGTCCGCGCGTGATCCGCGCCCTCCGCATGCTGGAAAACAAAGTGGACACTATGCCGCGCAAGAAGCACGGGAACATCCCACTGTAAGGTATTTGCAACCTGTG
>PMTT01000484.1 GCA_003167275.1 Bryobacterales bacterium
CTCGACTTTGGGTTCGAACCAAATGTCTGTCTTACCCGCCGCAACCAGGCAGGCGTCGAGCGGGCCTCCGAACGATCGGACGGCCCACACACGCTGCATCAATTCCACAATCCGTGGCAGATGGGGGCGTGCCTGGATGAGGGACAGACCGTTGGGGTTGAAACAGCAGTCGCCTATGGATCGGATGGCGGAAGCATGCAGGCGCTCGCCGTTCCCAAACGCGCCGCTGCCGCGCGCCGCCCAATAGGTCTCGTTCAGCATGGGAAAATGCGCGACGCCCGCGAGCGGTTCGTCCGCCTCTTCGATCGCGATCAGGATGCACCAGAATTGGTTGCCGCGGACGAAATCGCGCGTGCCATCGATCGGGTCGACAATCCAGCGGCGGCCGCTCGACCCGGCTTTGCTGGAGCCTTCCTCACCAAGAATGCCGTCGTCGGGGAACTCCAATTCGATCGCTTCCCGGATCAGGCGCTCGTTTTCTTTGTCGGCAATGGTTACGGGTGATGCATCGGCTTTGGTCTCGGCCGTAATCCCGCCCGCGCGAATGTGTTTCGCGTTATCGCCCGCCACGATGGCGATCCGGCGGGCAAATTCGAGTTCTCGCTCGTAGTTCATTCCCTACCATGATGCCCCAGTCGCAGTCCCATGCGGGCCCGGCAATGAGAAAACGAAACGGATACAATCTTGACATGCGCGAACTGTTGCTCACTTGTCTCGTAGCCGCTGCGGCTTTCGCCCAGACCGGCAAGTTCGGCGCCTTCACCAATTCCGACGACGTCGGCGCGCCTCCCCTCAAAGGGTCCACCGAGTTTGACACCTCCACCAGGCAGTACAAGATCACCGGCTCCGGCGCCGATATCTGGGCCAAGGCGGATCAGTTCCACTACCTCTGGCGCCCGATGTCGGGCAACTTTGCGGTCACCGCCACGGCCAGGTTCCTCACGGACGGAAACGCGCACCGCAAGGCCGTCATCATGCTCCGCAAGAGTCTCGACACGGATTCACCGTTCGTCCACCTCGCCATCCACGGCGACGGCATGCCCTCGGTTCAGTTCCGCAACACCAAGGCTGACAACACCAACACAGTCGATTTCCCGGTAGAAGGTCCGGGGACGTGGAAGCTGAAGCTGGTCAGGCAGGGCACGGCCATCACCGTATGGGTCGGCAAGGATGGCGCGCCCCTGAGGGAACTGGGACACACCGCGAACCAGTTGGGCAGCCCGATTCTAGTCGGCCTGGGGGTCAGTTCGCATACCACCGAGGCGACCAATACGGTGTTGTTTTCGGATGTATCGGTGGAGCAACTCCCGGCGCCCGCCGCGAAGCAATAACACGGACTGGCGCCCGGTAAGGAAGCCTATATATGTCTACCATTCGTCAGATATCGCTTGTCTCCCTGCTGTCTGCTTTGACATTCGCGCAGAGTGGAAACCTGGGGGTCTTTACCAACTCCGGCGACGTGGGAGGTCCGGCGATGAAAGGCTCCACCGGGTTCAACGCCGGGCAGTACCGGATCACCGGCTCCGGCGCCAACATCTGGGCCAGGCAGGATCAGTTCCAATATGTCTGGCGCGAGATGACCGGCAACTTCACGGTGATGGCCACGATGCACTTCCTCGGCAAGGGCGCCGACCACCGCAAGGCCGGGATCATGGTCCGCCAGTCACTGGAGACCGATGCGACCTACGCCGATGTGGTCATCCACGGCAACGGCATGCCTGGGCTTCAGTGGCGGAGCAAACCGGGAGAGGACACCAACGCATTCGATCTCCCGTTCGACGGTCCGGGGACATTCAAGCTGAAGCTGGTCCGCACCGGCGTCAGGATTTACATGTACCTCGCCAAGGACGGCGCCGAGTTGAAGGAGATCGCACACACCGAGGTTTCGTTCCGGAACCCGGTGCTGGTAGGGCTGGTAGTCTGTTCGCATCAAGCCGACGAATCGGACACCGCTATATTCTCCGATGTCTCGGTGGAGGCACAAGCGCCGCCGGCGCCCAAAGCCGAATAGGAAAATCGCCCGCTGCCGGACGTTGCGCTCATTTCCCGGCCGGGGCCCTGCCGTCACCCGGCTTGTGCCACAGCCGATGCGAGCCTACTCTGGCTTCCCCGTGTAGTGCTGTTCGCGGTGGACGGCGGCGTGGTCTTCCAACGCCTCCAAATGAGTGAGGACTTCGGCGGGCATCCCCAAGTCTGCGGGCAGGCGCTCCTCCAGAACGGTCGCCAGGCGGTGGGCCTCGCTGATGGATGTCAGGTACGGGAACAGCAGGTGTACTTCGATGATCTGGCGATATCCGGTGGTTCGAAAGCGCACGCCATGGTATTGGATGGCCAACTCCGCGCAAATCCCGTCGAGCTTATCCCGAATTCTCCGGCCGGCCTCCGGGTCGGAATAGTCCAAAAGTCCGACCGCCGAACTCCAGACCAAATGCCCCCCTGCCCAGAGGATATTGGCGGCAACCGCGATGGCCACCAGCGGGTCGAACGGTTTCCAGTGCAGCAACAGCACCATCGCCAGTCCTCCCACCACGCCAAAGCTGGTCCAGCTATCGGTCAGGACGTGCTTGCCGTTGGCTTCGAGAATCAGTGAGTTGGTCCGCCGGCCAGTCCGCAGCAGATAGTAACCGAGGCCTGCATTGAGTATTCCAGCCATCAGGATCAGCAATACGCCTGCTCCCAGATGCTCCAGTTCCAGCCCGTTGATCCACATCCGGATCGACTCAAAGAGAATCATGATCGCGGCAACCACGATCATGGCTCCTTCAAATCCCGCGGAGAAGAAGGTGATCCGCTCATAACCGTAGAGGAACTGGGAGGAAGCCGGTTTTGTGCTGAGCCGAAGACTGAACGTCGCAAAACCCACCGCGATCACGTGGATCACTGACTCGGCCGCGTCGGAGAAGATGGCAGCCGAATGGGTCATGAAGTAGGCCGCGGTCTTCCCGATCAGCATGGCCAATCCAAAAGCCAGGGAGAGGCGCATGGCAAAGCGCGCATCGCGCAGCTCATCGCTCCGTTTTTCGGAGCCGACCATGGCTTGCGTAGGCATTCTGAATCCTCGCTCAGAAGCTTAGCATCTGGCGCATCGTCTGGCGTCACCGGCCGATTGCGCAACGCGCGAGCCGGCGCGGTTCAATCGAACTCTGCCCACACGATCGTATGGTCCGACGCGCCCACGACTTTGCGCGGAGCCATGTCGACTTCAGCCGCACGGCAACGATCCGCCAGCGTTCCGGTCGCGAGGATGTGATCGATCCTCCAACCGAAGTTTCGTTCCAGAGCGTTCCGGAAGTAGTCCCAATACGTGTATTGGACGAGGTCGGGATGGAGTTTGCGGAAGACGTCCACGAATCCCCACGCTACCGTGGCCTTGTATGCCTCCCGAGCGTCGATGTGGAAATCCGGGTCATTGACGCGCTTATCCGGGTGATAGACGTCGATCGGTTCAGGGGCGACGTTCAGATCGCCTGTCCAGATTGCCGGTTCGTTGGGGTTGAGCTCAGCGTCGAAGTACGTGCGCAGGCGGCGAAACCAGGCCAGCTTCCCTGCGTACTTTTCCGAAGTTATCGAATAGCCCTGCGGAACGTACGTGTTGACTATCGGGATACCGCCCACGACCGCTTGAATGATCCGGAAGTCTTCGTTATCCGCTCCTTCGTGTAGTCCGTGAACGACCTTCTCAGGAGGAGTGCGGCTGAGGATGGCGACCCCGTTGTAAGCCTTCATTCCGCGATAGGCTGCGTGGTACCCGGCGTTCCGGATTGCCTCGACCGGAAAATCCTGGTCCTGGACCTTGGTCTCCTGCAAACACAAGACATCGGGTTGATGCTCCGCAATCCAGTCGAGGACAATCGGGAGCCGTTGCCGGATGGAATTGACGTTGTAAGTAGCGACTTTCATGTATTCCTGACGTCGTTTGAAAACCGTGGCACGGTGTTTTTCATGTGGATCCGCTCCACACGGGCCGCGTACACCAGAGCGATGGTAGCAGACGAAGAAAGGGGCCCGCTACGAATTCGATGCGGTGCGTGCGCTCGCCACCTTCGGGATTGAACAACGCGACGGTGTTGGTCGTGATCGGATCCTTATGGAATGTTTGCGTCCAATCATGCGATACCTCGGATTGGGCTGAAGGTAACGGGGAAGATCTCGGGCTGGCTACCGGATGTTGGGCCGGGCAGTCCGGTCGGCCGCCAATGCCGCACAGGAGGCTGCCCTTACGGAGTTTTGGCACCTTTTCCCGCCCGATTACGCTTAATCTCAAGAGGGCCGTGGCCTAAAATCGAACAGGAGAAAGGTCAACGGTAAATTGTGCCGAACGGTACTCCAGAGCAGATGCCCACACGCCGGCCTCGACTGGCAGGCTCCTGGATCCGCTCAAACGGGCGGTCGAAGCTTAGCTCGTGGTCACTGCGATATTATACGTGATCGGTTGGTCTTACCTTGACGGGTAGTACGCAGCATTCGGTCTTAGAGTTGGACAACTCTTGAGGAGCATATATGGGTTCAGGCAACTTCACGGTTCCCGAACAACGCGTCTTCCGCATCTTCATCAGCTATGCGTCAGAAGACTTGGCCATTACGGCCGCGGTTGCGAGTTGCTTCAAGACAGCCCTGCCAGATTTCTTTGCCGAGGTCAACTTCGACAAAGAGTTTCTTGAGCCGGGCTCGGCATTCCAGGCGCAGATTGAGGCAAAGCTGCAGCAGACAGACGTTTTCATCATCGTCTATACCGGCGCAGAGAAGGCCAGCCATGGATTTACGGGGTGGGAAGTCGGGTACTTCGATCACATCATGCGGACGGAACCCGGTCGCCACAAGAAAATCTCGCTCTATCTATACGGTCCGCCGGCGACGACAGCCTCTGAACAGGGTATAGCGCTAGGGCTTTCGAAAGATCAATTGCAATTTAGTTTGCAGGAATTTCGGTCTGGCCTTTGTGTTTCGCAGGAGGAACCGCTCTGCAAGGAAATTGAGCGTTGGCAGGAGGAGGTCGGGAAGAATATTGAGAAAAGTGGATTCTCCAGGCCACATCGAAAACCCGAACAAGAACCCGCGAAATGCGTTCACAATCTGAAGCTGGCGATATTCGAGTACTTAAAAGGCACCATCGAGAGTGTCGTCAAACCCCAGAAACAGATCACAATTCGTGTGAAAGGTTCCGCCCTGGAGGAGTCCAGTGAAAGCTTACCGCTCGAAGCGGAAATCCTGCCGTTCAGTTCCGGGCTATCGAAAGGCAATTCCATGAGCATCTTCGGTCTATCGGACGAGCCGATCACGTGGAAGAAGTTCCTTGATGTGACGGCGAGCCAGCCGTTTGCCGACTCGTGGCGGGATGCCATCACAAGTGTTGTGCTTTCGTCCTTCCCCGATCGAGTAGGCATCGACAACAGTCAGATTATTCTCGCAAACGACGGAATGGGATATCGAGTCATCCTAACAACGGCTACGAAGTTCTACGACGACTATCGTGAGTACAATGTTTACTTTGTCGAAATGTTACAACGCGCCGAATACGGCGATCAAAGTACAACAGACCTATTGAAGGGACTGGAGCTTGTTTGCCGGTTCCGTTCCATGTTTCTCGAAGAGGGTAGTGATTTCCTGGGGGAGAATCTTGCTCTGACAGATCTCCACAAACTGCCGGAAGTCGCTAGCAGACTTTTGAGAGAGCTGAATCTACTGCACAGGGATGCACAGGAAGCGGTATTGGACAGACCGGGAAAGTGGACAAAGTATGTAGATTTCGAGCACATCAGACTAATTGCCGAATCGTACCAGCCCTGCGAATCGAAGCTGCGCGCAATCGTTCCTAAAGTTATGGCGGTGAAGGGAGAGCTGGCGCTAATTAAACCTCTGCGGGAAGAGATGGCGGCGGTGCTCACCGGCATGGAGAAGGCCGTGCGGCCTGAGAACACGCTGCTCATTCGAGAAATGGTGGCGGCTCTGAATAAGGTCGTTGAACATCAAGAGCAGAGCAGTTCTGCACGACGGTTCCCCTCTTGACGACGCCAAAAGCTGCTTCTTTATCTTCGGCATTTTTGGGGAGCGCTCAAGGGTTCGCAACTGCGTGTGCGTTCCCGAACCCCTTACAACGCTCTTAGGGCCCAGGCCTACCTACGGCTTCTGTCCGCCCTGCCGCTTCTTTGCTCCATCCGCCAACTCCCGCAATCGCCGCGCGCGTTCCTCCGACGGCGGATGCGACCGGAAATAAGACTCCAGCGCGTCGCCCAACGAGTGTGTAATCTCACCCCCCGGCGTCGTGGCAGGCGTCTCCGCCGGCTCGTGAAACTCCTTCTGCATGCGGGTGAAGAGCGTCGCCCCGGCCGTGGGGTCGTAGCCGGCGGCGATCGCCAGGCGCAGTCCTTCGGCGTCCGCATCCAGTTCCTGGTCCGCCGAGTACGGCATCGTCACCAGCCTGTGTAGCAACTCCACGAACGACCCCAGCCGGTATTGATATTGGTAACGTTCGACGGCATGACGCAGGTCGACGTGCGCCATCTCGTGGCCCACGACTTCCGCCAGTTCGGAGTCCGACTGCACGAACCCCAGCAGCCCGTCGGTAACCAGGATCTGCCCGCCGGGCAAGGCGAACGCGTTGATCATGGAATCGTGGACCACATGGAAGTGGTACGTGATGTTTCCCCGATGAACGAAGGGCAGCATGGGTTGCGCGACCCGGACCACACCCGGCTCCGCGGAGGGATCCTCGGCCCACGGCATCGTCTGCAGCAGATCGGCGCCCAACTTCATCTCCTCGGAGGCGGAAAGGCGTGTGAGCACTAGACCGGGCTGGTCGGCGGTACGGATAGTGTTGGACCATAACAGGCGCACGGACGCCAGGCTCACCTCCGAACGGCCGGGATTGAGCGTGGCCACGACCGTGGCTGCGATGAGCATCGTGAGGATGCCGAGGAAGACGAGTCGCCGCTTCATACCACCTCCGGCTTGGTGTCGCTTTTGTGGGGCGGGGCGAGGACCGGCCCTACCAAGACATCTTTGAATCGCGTGTAGACCCAGGACACGGCCACCAGAATCAGACCCAGCGCCATGAAGGAGAGGATTCTCCACAAGGTCTCCAGGTTGCGCAAGTCGAACAGGAACAGTTTGAAGATGCAGAACATCAGCAATGCCATGCCCGAGAGACGCAGAACCCGGTCGCGCAACGGAAAACCGGCGGCCAGCAGGGCGATCCCTTCGATCCCCCAGGCGACGGTCAACATATTGCCGGAGACCTGGTCGTACAGCAGAACGGCCAACAGAGACGTCGCCAACAGGGAGTAGAACAAGCGCGGGCGGCCATCCAGGTCGCTCAGCAACTGGGCGGCGTAGAGGCACCCGATTACGGTGGCGCCCACCAGGACCGGCCTGCCGATTCCCGCGAACATCTGCGGGGAATAGAAGTTCGCGCCCCAACAAGTCGCGAACGCCATCACGGCCAGGGCGTAGCTCTGCCAGCAGAGATCCTGGAGTTTCCATCGCCTCCCGGCATAGAGGTAACCGACCATCAGAGCCGCCCACGCGGTGGCGGCGAATACCCGATCCATCTCGAACAGCGGCAGAGCGGCGGCCAGCACAGCCGCGGTGTACAGGTAGAAGCGCTTGTGGGTGCGGGACCACAGGTAGTAATGGGAGACCAGCACCGGCAGCACGGTCAGTGCCGTGATCAGGCGTTTGGCCTCGTCGAAATTGGCGAAAAACAGCCGGGCGAACGCCGCTATGCTCACCAGGTGGCATTGCAAGGTCAGGACCGGGAGGTCGAATTCCATCAGGACAAGCGCCACGACCGCCCATGCGGGGCCCACTGCCACCGGGGGCAGCACAGCCCAGAGGCCCGTGAGCAGGAAGCCGGTGGCGATGAACGAGCCGAAGTCCAGCACCTGCCCTCCTTCTTCTTTGCGTGCTCGGGCAGCGATGGCATAGGCCAGCAGCGCGGCTCCGGCGGGGATCAATCGCGGCACCCAGGGGCCAACGTTGGTGATCGTGCGGATGTTCTCATAAACGATCACCGCCACCCCGGCAAACGCCATTGCGTATGACTGCCAGCGGAACTCCATCGGCAGCCGCCGCATCCCCAATTCCAGGAGCACTACCGCCAGGGCCATCCAGGCGAGCCCCAGATACTGCAGCGGCACGAGATGCCACACCAGGGCAGCCAGCAACCCGCTGGTGAATAGAGACGCGGTCGTGCGGAGTGCGTCCTGCTCCTCTTCCGTGAAGCGGTCCTTATCCGACTTCAGCGCGCATAGGGCTCCGCCGTACGCCAGCGCGGCGCCGATCCCCATCGAGAGCGAGGGCTCCGGCCAGTTTACCGCCATTCCGATTGGTCCGATGGCTGCCAGCCCGTAGGCCTGCAGGCGGAAGTCCACCAATCGCCATCGCCATCCCACCAGGAACGGACCGGCGGCGAGGACCATCCAGGCCAGACCGCGGTCTCCCTGTGGCGCGTCAAATCCCGCGATCAACGCCATCATGAACGCGGCGGCATAGCCGTAGTAAGTATCGGCCGAACGCAGCGCGCGGTTCGCGTAGAAGACCGCCACGTTCAAGACGGCGACGGGCGTCCACGCACGCGCGGGCACGTCGGGCAGCGTCCTGACGATCAGGTGGCCGAGTTCGATGCCAAACAACGTTCCCGCCAGGTCGCGCAAGTACGGCGCGCGCAGGCGGATCCCCGCCAGATAGAATAATTCAGCCTCCACCAGCAGGGCCAAGGCAACCCATTGGTAGTCGAGTTTCAGAAAGATGGCAGCCGCCGCGAGAGCCGCGGTGAGCGTGATGGGGGGGCGCCAGTTGTCCTGGCGGGCCCGCAGGATGGCACCCACCAGATATGCCGCTGCGGTGGCAGCCAGCAGAGACCAGATGTGCTCCGGGGCGCCGTTGTACCACTTGAACCACTTGAACAGCGACAAACCGAGAAAGCCCACCGCGTTCAGCGGCAGCAGCGCGCGGTGCGGCAGAAGTACGTCGAAGGTCTCAAACAGCAGCCAGTAGACCGTGAAGATCGCTTGTGCCTGCCACAGCGGAGCGCCGGTATCGCCGCGCGAGGCGCAGATCGCATAGGTGGCCACCAGGCCAAACAGCGCAAAGTTCCGCCATTCGAAGCGCCGCGCCACGTAGAGCAGCGATGCGGCCAACGGAACCACCGCGATTACCGACAGGGGTGTGCTCGGTGAGATCGCCAGGGTCACAAATGCAATGAAATAGGCCAGCCCGGTGACGGTCTGGGAGCGGTAGCGCAGGGAATGCACGATCATCCCCGTCGCGACCGCCAGCAGCAGGATCGCCCCGGTCAGGGGATCGTTGATGACCTTAGCGACTGGCAGCGCCTGCATGGCGTAGACCGTGGCATAGAGCGCCGCCCATCCCCCGCCCAACAGGCCCTGCGCGAACATACGGTACGCTTCGCGCTTCTCCACCACCCAACCGGCGATGAGCATGGCGAAGCTGGCTCCGAGGGCGATCGCCACCCGGCCGCCAGGGCCCATATACTTGACCGCATAGCCCAGAAGCACCGCGAGGGCGATGACGATCAGCAGAATCCCAAGCTTGTTGAATAGATTGCCGCCAACCAGGGCTTCCCAGTCCGCAAAGGAGCGGCGGGGGGCAACGGCGGGGGTTGGGAGTTGGGGGCTGGGGGTTGGGGGCTCGAACGCGGGGGCCGGGGCCTCGACTGGGGGAGTCGGGGTTACCGTGGACGGGGCTGGCGGGACAGCGACCGAAGCCGCGGGCTGGGATCCCCAGGTCCACTGGCCCTCAGGGGTTTGGATCCAGGAGGCGAGGCTTGGCGGCGCAAAGTGGGGGACTGGTTCAACCACTGGGGGCGCGACGGGCAGCGGTGGAGGAACAACTTGCGCCGCAGGCTGCGCCTCAGGCTTGGGCGGTGGAGGAGTAACCGCCGGGGCAACGGGAGGCGCCTCCGGCTTGGGCGGCGGAGGAGGAGGTGCCGCCGGGCGCGCGGGAGCCGGCGCCGTGATGGGGCGGGCCTGGCTCTGCGCCACGATGCGCGACAGGGCGTCTATGCGCGCGCTCATTTCGGAGAAGCGTTGTCGAACGTAAATCCAGCGAATGACAGCGATCGCGATGACTAGTATTAATAGGTATGTATCCGTATCCATAACGAACTCCAGTTAATCAAGACGTCCCGGACCGGCCTATATGGCCCGCCCGGGCGGCTCACAACTAAGAAAAACCGACACAGGCCAGGAGGCCCGTGTTACGGGCGCACTTGCGCCAACTGTTGTTGGGCTAACGTCTTCAGGCCTCGCAAGTCCAGCTTGCCAGTGCCCAACAGAGGGAGCGACTCCACCTGGTAAAGGTTCTCGCGCTTGGGTAGCCACAGGCGTGGCAGTTCGGTCTCTGAGAGACGCTGCCATAGCTCGGACGGGCTCATCTCGGGCCGCGTATATAACCCCACCAGGCGCTCCCCACGGTCCTCGTCGGGCACCGCGGTCACCGCGCAAGGCGAATCCCCCAGAACGCCACTCATCGCCTCTTCAATCCGAATGTGCGGCACCATTTCACCGGCAATCTTGCTGAAGCGCGAGAGCCGGTCCGTGATGCGGATGAAGCCTTCGTCGTCAATCAGGGCAATGTCGCCGGTGGTGTACCAGCCGTTGCGGAACACTTCCGCGGTACGCTCCGGCTGGTTCAGGTATCCAGCCATGCGGTTGGAACCCTTCACCAGCAGCAAGCCTTCCTGGTTGGGCGCCCGCGTCTCGAACGTCACCGGGTCCACGATCCTGGCCGCCACGCCGGGCAGCGGATGGCCCACCGTTCCAGGCTTGGTGCCGGTTTGGGTATACTTGCCCGCCTCGAAATTCGGAGCGTTCACCGCCACCACCGGAGACATTTCCGTGCAGCCGTAGCCCTCCAGCAGCTCGCGGCCGAATTTCTCCCGGAACGCCGTGCCTACCGCCTCGCGCAGTTTCTCGGCGCCCACCAGCACGAACCGAAGGCTGGCAAACTGTTCCGGCGTGCACTTGCGCGTGTACGTCGAGCAGAACGTCGGCGTGGAGAGCAGCAGCGTCCCTTTATATTTCTCCACCAGGTCGCCGATCGCCTTGGCGTCGGTTGGATTGGGATGGTAAACCACCCCGCAGCCGCAGATCAGCGGCAGCCAGATGGTCACCGTGAACCCAAACGAGTGGAAGAACGGCAGCACGCCGACAATCCGGTCGCTGTCGCCGATCCAGAAAACCTGCCCGATGGCTTCGATGTTGGCGATCACGTTGTAGTGCGAGATCATCACGCCCTTGGGGACGCCTGTGCTGCCGCTCGAGAAGATCACCGTGGCGAGCGAATCCGCCGGCGCCGCACTGCCCCGTCCCGACCGGCTCAACCAGCTTACCGGGCAGAGCCGCGCCGCCAGCAGCGCGCGCAATTGTGCCATCTTCCCGGCACGCGCCAGAATCTCTTCGATGAACACCATGTTGCCGGTGGCCTCAAGCTTGGCCTTGGCGAGGAAAATCTTCGAAGTGATCACCGTGCGGATGCGGCACTGCTCGATGGCCGAGGCCATAGCTTCCTTGCCCGCGGTGAAATTCAGATTCACAGGTGCGCAGCCCGCTATCGTAGTGCCGATATTGACCATCGCGCCCGCCACCGTCGGCGGCAGCAGCACCCCCACCATCTCACCGTCCGTCGCGTGGTGACGTATCCAATTCGAGATCAAAACGCTGCCGGTGAGCATGCGCCCATAGGTCAGTTCGCGGCCTGTGGAATCGGCCATCGCAAACTGTCCCCAGTGGCGGCGGGCATTGTGGATCACCCGCCGATCCAGCAGATCGCCGTGGGTCTTGCGATGGGCTGTGGCGTCGCTCGACAGCTCCTGGATAGCTTGGCGCACCTGGTGCGCGGGCGTGGTGGAAGGCAGCGGCTTGCCGAACGAAACAGTCACGGGATACGGCAGGCGCTTGGGCCACTTCCAGAAGAACTTGCCCTGCTCGAAGCTGAAGATGCTGCCCCACAGGCGGTCGATGTGCACCGGTACGATGGGCACATCCATCTTGTCGACGATCTTCTCCATGCCGCGCTTGAACGGCAGCATGTTGCCCGTGCGGCTGATGGCGCCTTCCGCGAAGATGCAGACTATGTGGCCCTCTTCCAGGGTCTTGCGCGCGGTCCGGATGGATTCGATCACGTCCCGGCGATTCTCCGTGCCCACCGGGATCGCCATCGTCTTGCGGAAGAACCAGTTCAGCGCCTTCAGGTCGTAATACGGCTTCCACACCATGAAGCGGATGAAGCGCTGCACGCAGGCGCCGATCACGAAACCGTCCACATGCGACATGTGGTTCGATACCAGCAGCGCCGGTCCGCGGAAGGGTACGTTGTCGTTCCCAACGATGCGGATGCGGAAGATGCTGTGGGTGAGCAGCCAGAGCGCGAAGCGGATGAAATAGTCGGGGACGACGGTGAGTATGTAGGCCGTCACCAGAAGGGTGGCGATACCTCCCGCCAGCAACAGCGTGCCCGAGCTGACCCCCAGTTGGTCGTGAAATCCCCAGAGGATCGCGGAGGCGATCAGCATCCCGATGGTCTGGTAGAAATTGTTGGTGGCCACCACCCGCCCTTTTTCCTGGTCGCCCGAGCGCTGTTGCATGTAAGCATAGAGTGGGACGATGAAGAGCCCGCTGGTGGCGCCCAGCAGCATCAGGGCGATTACCGACATCGCATACGACCCCTTGACGGCGAACATAGCGATAGCGAACAGGCCCATGAAGGTGGACCCCAGAGGCACCAGCCCGAGTTCCACTTTGTCGCCCGAGAGCCGCCCGGCCAGCATGTTGCCCACCCCGATGCCGATCGACAGGAACGGCAGCAGGAGACCGGCGCGGAGCTCGCTGACGTGCATCACCTCGCCGCCGAACAGCAGCAGGTCGGGCTTCAGCAGCGCACCCAGGGACCAGAAAAAGGCCACGCCCTGGACCGCGAGCCACAGCGGCTTGTCATGCAGCAGGTGCTTCGTGCCTGTGACCACTTCCGAATAGGGATTCAGACGGAACTTCTGCGATGCGCCCGAGGGCGGAACCCGCGTAATCCGCAGACTGGTGAGGAAGCCGGCCAGGGCGATCGCCATGGGGATCAGCGCCATTTTCCCGGCCTCGCCTTTCCACGAAGCGAACACGAAGACGCCGGTGGCGCCGCCCAGCACGATGCCCATCAGGGTGGTCATTTCCAGCACGGCATTCCCGCGCGAGAGGTCGCGGTCGGGGAGGATCTCCGGCACGATCCCGTACTTCGCGGGGCTGAACACGGTGGAATGGAGCCCCATCATGAAGAGGACCACGAGCATCAGTTGCAGGTGGCCGGTGATCAGCGCGAAAGCTCCCAGGCCCATCGCGAGAATCTCAAAGGCCTTGACGCTCACCAGCACGCTACGCTTGCTGATGACATCGGCCAGGTACCCGGAATAGCCTGAGAACAGCAGGAAGGGCAGCAGATACACGATCTGGACCACGCCCGTGCTCCCTCCAGTGGCGACGGCAGCCTGCAGCACCAGCATCTGGTAGAGATTGTCGTTGAACGCGCCCAGGAACTGCGTCCACAGGAAGGCATGAAAGCCGCCGTTCTTCAGGATGTCTTTGAATCCGCCATGAGCCATGATTCGATTTCCTTTTCAACGGGGCACGTTAATGCACGGCACGTTCCGTTTCGCACCAACCCACAAAGGTACCCGGAATCAATAGTTTATGCGTTTACCGGCGCGGAGTCATCCATTATGTTTGTACATTGCGTGTACAGTGCGTCGACGTTTGGTGTACGGAGCGTCGTCGCGCAAGCATTGGCGCTAGCCCGCTGTCCCGGCTCATGCGCTTTGATCGTATTGGCCGGCGATTTGCGTAGCAGCGCCCGGCGGAGGCACTTGCACCCACCGTCGAACCCCAGCGCTACCTGAAGCGCCGACTCCCTTGGCACCATCAGTTGTCCGCCTCCGCCGGTCAAATTATAGGCGTGGCAGGTCGCAATCGGAACGATATACGCGATCGGCGCACTCGGTTCGCGCGGAGTAACGACAAACATCGCGGCGTTGCTGTCCAGGCAGCTTAGCGCGTCATGGCGCTCGACGGCACGTCCGAAGTCGTCTAGCGGCTGGCCTACCTCGCCAACCTCGTAGACAGCCGCGAAATAGACGGCCGACGGCCAGGCAGCCCGGTCGAGCGTGAAGGCGATCCAAGGCCACTCCCAATCCTGGTCCCATCGTCCCGATGATGGGCCTTTCGGCAGAGCGGTAAACACCGGCCGATTCGTCGACGCCGCAGGCCTTCATCGGCGGAGCGGACACGGGCTCGGCGGTCTCCAGCAGGGTATGGCGGTAGAAAGCCAAGCGGAAGCGTCGACCCGGCTCGACGCACAATCGCAAGGTTTGTCCCGCCTTGATGGACGGCGATTGAGCGTAGACCCTCATCGTCCGGGTCTCCCGGGAGCGGACGGATACAGTCTGGACCGTGCCGTTCCGGTGCAAGAGGATATCATCGGAATTCTTACCTCGCAGGGCTGCTTTTTCGATTTGAAATGGTCCATCGTCAAGGCCCGTGCGCCTACCAGGATACGAAATCGGAATTATAAACCAAACCGCTTGATATCCAGAAAGTTGATGTTAGAATTGCACGAAAAGGGATCAGGCCAGGAGGGGAATTGCCGCAAGAATCCAGTTTCATATGTCCGCGAAGCCGAACGACTTACCTACCTGCAGGCTCAGGCCATTCCAGGCACGGCACTTATGCGCAACGGGGAACTCAATTTGTCCTGGCCGGGCTGCTGATCTGTA
Organism: Bryobacterales bacterium; assembly: GCA_003167275.1. Taxonomy (GTDB): domain Bacteria; phylum Acidobacteriota; class Terriglobia; order Bryobacterales; family Bryobacteraceae; genus JAIQFL01. The sequence continues at coordinate 14,774 of PMTT01000484.1, forward strand.
TCTTCCTTGTAACAGCTTTGCAGGGCCAGGGACTGACCGGGCAGATCTCGGGCAGCGTTCGCGATTCTACCGGCAAGGCGGTCGTGGTAGCCGCAGTTGTACTTACCAATACCCTTACACGGCAGAACCGCGAAGCGCCAACCAACCAAAGCGGCGACTTCGTTTTCACGGAGGTGCTTCCGGGCGGATTTAGCTTGTCGGTAGAATCGTCGGGCTTCAGCAGATTCGAGCAAAAGGACATCGTCCTCTCGGCCAACGAGCGGCTGGTGTTGGACCCCATCGCCCTGTCGCTCGGCAAGATCAGCGAGGTAGTGTCGGTCGAGGCAAACCTGGCTCCCCTGCAAACCGAAAGCGCCGAGCGTTCGGCCCTGTTGGATTCGCGGCAGTTGTCGGAACTCTCGCTCAAAGGGCGCGACTACCTGGGAATGCTGCAACTGTTGCCGGGGATCGTGGACACCGCCAGCACCAGCCGCGAAGCTCCGGGCCTCAACACCCTCCAAGGCCTGTATTTCAATGGAACCCGGCAGGGGTCGCTGAACCTGACGCTGGACGGCATTTCGACCATGGACACCGGCGGGGGAACCGGTCCGTATTTCGAGCCGAGCATCGATGCCGTGGCCGAAGTGAAGGTGTTGCTGACCAACTACCAGGCGGAATACGGGCGGAGCTCCGGTGGAACCATCACCACCGTCACCAAGAGCGGCTCCCGGGATTTTCATGGCGGAGCCTACTACTACTTCCGCAATGAGGATCTGAACGCGGACGAATTCTTCAACAACCTCAAGGGAATTCCGCGGCCCCGCTACCGTTATAACTACCCGGGCTACTTCGCCGGCGGTCCCGTGCTCATACCGGGGACCAACTTCAACCGGCGCCGCGACAAGCTCTTCTTCTTCTGGTCGGAGGAGTTTCTGCGGAGGGCGTATCCCACGGCCATCTCCTACCAAACGTTCCCGACCGCACTCGAGCGGCAGGGAAATTTCTCGCAGAGCGTCGATCAGAACAGCCAATTGATCGTGGTGAAGGACCCGTCCAACGGCGCTCCCTTTCCAGGCAATATCGTGCCTGCGAATCGGATTGACCCGAACGGGCAGGGCCTGTTGAGCCTCTTCCCGCTGCCCAATGCGTTCGATCCGACCCACACGTACAACTATATCGCCGAGAACACGATCGAGCAGCCGCGCAACGATCAGGTGCTCCGGCTGGATTGGAATATCTCTCCGAAGAATCAGTTCTACGCCCGCGGAATCAAGGACCACGAGGATAAGGAGGGCGGCTTCGGATGGGTGCTGTCCTCACCGGCCTGGCCGCAGTTGCCGATCGGTTACAACATATCGAGCGAAGGACTGGTCAGCACGCTGATCCACACCTTCGGCCCCACGCGGGTGAACGAACTGACCTTCGGCGTGAACCGGGGGTATGCCACCGCGGGACCGCTGTCCCAAGCCGCGCTCGCAGCCAATTCGCGCACGGACCTGCACCTGAATCTTCCGCAGTTCTTTCCCGGGTCGAATCCTCTCAACGTGGTGCCCAATGCGACCTTCGGAGGAGTGCCCGATGCGCCGCAGTTGAACCTCGACCAGCGATTCCCCTATTTCGGCGCAAACGACACCTGGGAGATCTCCGATAACTACTCCCAGGTCCACGGCTCGCACAATCTGAAGCTCGGAATCTATGTGGATTATTCGTCGAAGAACATTCAGCTCTCGACCTTCTTCAACGGTCAGTTCGCCTTCGACCGGGACGCCAACAATCCACTGGACACGGGGTACGCATTCTCCAATGCGTTACTCGGGACCGTGGACAGCTATACCGAGTCCACCAAGCACCCGGCGGCGCACGGCAGAGATACCAGCGTGGAATGGTTCGGCGAGGATAGCTGGAGAGTAGCGCCGCGCCTCACCCTGGATGTGGGTCTTCGGTTCTATTGGTTGCACCCCACCAGCAGCACCGGAGACCAACTTGCGGCATTCGATCCGGCGACTTACCAGGCGAGCCAGCAGCCGCCCCTCATCCAGCCGTACATCGACCCATCGAGCGGCAAACGCGTGGGCCGCGATCCAGTAACGGGCCAGATCGTGCCGGCTGTGAAGATCGGCAGTTTCTCGACCGCCGCAGGAACGCCCAACCAGGGGATGAAGCTTTACAACCAGCAGGTGCTCGACACCCCGCCCATTCAGCTCGCGCCGCGCGTAGGCTTTGCCTGGGACGTCTTCGGCAACGGCCGCACCGCCGTGCGTAGCGGCTTTGGGATCTTCTACGATCGATTTCCCCAAAACCAGATCACCCAGCTTGTCCAGTCGCCTCCGTTGGTGAACACGCCCACGGCGAACTACACCACCATCGCCAGCCTTCTTTCCACGCCGTTGAGCCTGACCCCGAATAACGTATTCGGCATACAGAACGATTTCCGGCCGCCTGCGGTTTATAGCTGGAGTTTCGGCATTCAACAAAACGTCGGCTTCCATACGGCGCTGGAGGTTGCCTACGTGGGCGACGTCGCCCGCCACGGCATGCAGGTCCGGGATTTGAACGCCAATACCTACGGAACCAATTTCCTGCCGGCGAGCATTGACCCTACGGTCTCCGGCAACAAGCCCTTGCCCCCGAACTTCCTGCGGCCCGTCGCCGGATTTGGCGACATCTCCTATATGGAATTCGCGAGCAACTCGAACTACAACGCCCTGCAGGTCCATCTGAGCAGGCGGTTCTCTTCCCGGCTGACGTTCAACCTGTCCTACACCTGGTCCAAGGCGTTGAACGTCGCGGACACTGCATCGTCGGCGGTGAACCCGGTCCTGAACTACGACTCGCGCAATTATGGTCCCGCCGTGTTCGACCGGAGGCAGGCGCTGGCCATCAGTTATGTCTACCTGCTGCCTTCCTTCAGCCGGCACTGGAACAACAGGTTCTCGCGCACGGCCTTGGATGGCTGGGAGTTGACGGGGATTTCCACCTTTATCAGCGGGCCACCCACGGCGATCGCGTATTCTTTTGTGACGGCTACCGACGTGACCGGCGGGAGCGGCGTCGGTCTCGACAGCCGGGTGGACCTCACCTGCAATCCCAATCTGGCGGGCGGCGACCGGTCGTTTGTCCGCTCCTTCAATACCGGGTGCGAGAGCGCTCCGACGAAGGCGGAACTGGGGACCGGGAATGCGTCGAAATACCCGTTCGTTGGGCCTGGCGTGGAAAACCTCGACCTGTCGTTGTTCAAGAACTTCAAGCTCGGCGGCAATGAGGCCCGCCGCTTGCAATTCCGACTGGAAGCGTACAACAGCTTGAATCACACGCAGTTCACGAGTGTCGACGCCAGTGCACGGTTCGATGCCACGGGGAAGCAGGTCAACCAGGAGTTTGGGCAATACATCGCTTCCGCGCCGGCCCGCCGGGTGGTTTTAGGGTTAAAGCTGTANNCTGTCAGGAGCTCTTTCAGCCCTCCAATGCTGCACTTTCACGGGGGTCTTAACATTTTCCCTTTGAAATGTTTCGGTTTTCGCGTACCATCATCTCATCGGCACTATGCCGAATGGGAGAACCATGATGACGCAATCGCAGATTGTTCAAACGCTGGCAGAGAAGTGCGAAATCACCAAGAAAGTGTCGGCTGCTCTGCTGGGAGCTCTCGCTGAAACGGCCATCAGCGAAGTCAAAAAGAATGGCGTATTCGTGCTGCCGGGCATCGGCAGACTGGTCCGGGTCGAGCGAAAGGCCCGAATGGGGCGCAACCCCGCCACCGGCGAAGCGATCAAGATCTCTGCTAAGAAGGTCGTGAAGTTCCGCATCGCCAAGGCTGCCAAAGAGGCGATCGTACCCGTGAAGGCAAAAAAGGCGAAAGCCCCAGCCAAAGTCTAAGCCTAAGGCCATCTCAAACGATGCGCCGCGCAGGCGGCGCATTCGGATTCCAGCACACCCTCACTTCAGTTTTCGAGTCCAATCTGCTAATGCCGCCAGGAGCCGCCCCACCATCTCCTTGGCCTTCTCATCCGCGAGATTGCCCTCGGCATCGAATTTCTGCGAAGCTCCGGCGATCATGACCTCCGGTTTGTTCACCGGGTGCATATTCAAGAAAACGAAGCACTGCCGCAGGTGGTACTGAGCGCGGGAGGTCCCTTGCAGTCCACCCGAGGCTCCCATCACGGCGACGGGCTTACCTTCCCAGGCACTGTCGCCATACGGTCGCGAGGCCCAATCGATGGCGTTCTTCAGAACCCCTGGAATGGAGTAGTTGTACTCCGGAGTGACGAACAGGATCGCATCGGCCGCCCGGATGCGATCCTTAAACTCGGCCACGCGGGCGGTAGGGTTGGCGTCCTCATCCTGGTTGTAAAGCGGAATGCCATCGAGGTCGAAGCTCTCGACGCTGACTCCCTCGGGCGCCAGTTGCTGCGCCGCCCGCAGCATTCCACGGTTATACGAGCTCTTGCGCAAACTGCCCGCGATCCCCAATATGGTCAGAGGTTTCTCCATTCAACCAGTATAAGGCGCGGCCAGGAGGGCTCCCCAGTTCAACCCGGCGCCGAAGGCCGCCAGGACGATGGGGGCCTCCATTCGCTGTCCCGATTCCCGCCACCACTCGGCGGCGGCAATCAGCAGCGACGCCGAGGAGGTATTGCCATAGCGCTCGACGTTGCAGAAGAATCTGGACACGGGGACGCCCAATGACTGCGCCACGCGGGCGATCAGGTTCAGATTGGCCTGGTGCATGACGAACGTGCCAATCTCGCCGGCCTTCGCGCTATTGCGGTCGAGCACTTCGAGAATCGCGCGCGGGATCTTTGGCGCCGCCTGCAGGATGATTGTGCGGCCGTCCATGTGGAGCGGCCCGTCGAGATCCAGGCGGAGGGCCGAGGCGAATTCGCCGTCGCTATGGATCACCGAATCGACGACTCGCGCGAAGCCCGTTTCGGCGCTGACCAGGCAGGCTCCCGCACCATCGCCGAAGAGGATCGCGGTGTCGCGGCCGGTTGGGTCCAGGCGGACCGCGCGCGACATGACCTCCGTCCCGATTACCAGCACGTTGCGGTAGTCGCGACACAGACTAGCCGCCAGGGAGAGCCCGAACAGCGAGCCTGCACTGGCAAGCGGCAGGTCGATCGCCGGCGTCCCGGCCGCGATCCCGGCGGGCACGAGGGCAGCGGCGATCTCGGTGGCGGGACCGGGAAAGCGACGCTCGCTCGACCCGCTGGACACCAGGATCAAGCCAACTTCGGCCCCGCTGATCGCGGCGGTGTCCAGGCAGTCTTTGGCTGCCAGGGCGCCCAGGGTGGCGACGGATTCTTCGGGGCTCGCGAAGCGTCGCTGCGCAATGCCCGTGGCGCGCAAGAGCCACGCTGGATCGACTCCCACCAGGGAAGCGATCTCGGCGTTGTCCACCACCCGGGAAGGCAGGTAACAGCCGAGAGCGCGAAGGTAGGCCATGGTCAGGACCGGCTCTTCAGGTAAGCCTCGATGCGCTCGATGGAATCGAATTTCATCGGGCGGCGATCGTTGTCGGGTATGCTGATGCCAAACTCCGTTTCCAACGCATTCATCAGGTCCTGGATACTGAACGAATCCAGCAGGCCGGACTCGAAGAGCGATTCGTCGGGCGCCGGGTCGATGGGCTTCTCGGCGATCTGCCGGAGGATGCTCGTGATCTTAGTTCGCTTGTCCATGAGAAGGTGGGTCCGCTACCTCCATACGCGTCTTCCTGTAAATCTGGTACTGCTGCAGGATGTCCGAAAACAGCACGGCGGCCAGGCGGCGGTATCCGGCCGACGTAAAGTGAACATAGTCGGGCTGGCCCAGACCGGCCGTTACCCAGTCGCGCATGGAACCCTTTCCGCCCATACGCTCCCGGGTATTCCAGTACGCGCAGCCATTCTGGCGGCAGGCGGACTGCTGGGCCGCGATGATGTCGTCGACGCCGGACAGCGGGCGCAAGACACCCCGATACCGGTACCATCGATCGGTGGGGCCCAGCACCAGGATGGATGCCGTGGGGGCGGAGGCGCGAAGCCGCTGGAGCAGAGACGAGAACATCGCATGATAGCTCTCGGGATTCCAACTCGGGTCGCTGGCTTCGTTGGTGCCGTAGGCCAAAACAATCATCCCCGGATTCCGGTGTTGCAAGTATGTGGCCAGCATGTTTTCGTCCCAGTGCAGCATTACCGAGGCCTCCGCGCCATTGATGCCCAGAGCCTCGTAGGTGACACCGGCGCTCTTGTCGGCAACCCAGCCAAAAAGCCGGACCGGGCGAGCGCTCAACGTGCGCAGTGTGAAGCGGTGCTGGCCGGGAGAGACCGTGTAGCTGGCGAGGCCTGCGCCGAGCGGCCCGTCCGTGGTCAGATCATCCAGACGCTCCTCATTGTCATAGAAAGCCAGGGCGCCGCCGCCGGGTTGCTGCAGGTACTGAATCTCCAGGAAATCGCATTCAGCGTCGATGTAAACCGATTGGCCAAATAGACTGGTCGAGATGCTGACGCCACCGAGTCCGAAATATCCGTCGCCGGTACCCGACCGCAGTCCCTGGCTTTGCCAGCCTACGGTTCCGCCACCGCGGGCGTCGAAGCGCCGGTAGCCGGGAAACGGGTGCCCAGCCAGCGAAAACCCCGATCCGCCGTCTCCGAACTTCTCCTTGAAAAGGTCGCGCAATCCGCCGGTCCAGTCGTCGGCCGCGGTGTGGGAATCGCC
>PMTT01000223.1 GCA_003167275.1 Bryobacterales bacterium
TCCAGTATGAGAGCCACACCCATTTGGCCACTTGCTAGCCAGGCGTCCCGGGCCCGTTCGAAGTCCAGGCGCGATCCCAAGCGGTCTTCAAACAGAGCAGCCATGGTCTGGTATTCAGCCTGCCGCTGCCTTTGCACTGCCTCATTAACCTCCAAGAGGCCCTTGGCCTCTTCTATGCGCCGGTCGAGGTCCCTTTCCTCAAACGTGAGCTGCTTTGCGAGGTCTTGTTGCTGCCGAATGCGGTCATCGCCTCTCGTGGCGATCTGGCGCTGAATAGCTTGGAGTCTATTGTGGAGTGCGATCTTTTGCCCACGAAGATCTTCTAGTCTTGAAATATCAACGCGTTCGTTACGAATGACGGCGAGGATTTGCTCAGCTTCGACCCAGTCCCCCGGACGAACCGAAAACCGCACGATTGTGCCCGAAATGGGTGCGGTTTGGGTGATCAAGTCCCCCGCTATGATGCCCTCTCCAGTCGACGAGAAGCCGAACCCGAACGACCACATGATTGCGGCGAAGATCAGGGTGAAGCCAACCGTCGTCGTCACCACTCGAAGCAACAGGCGAAGACCGGTTTGAGCGGGAGTTGCGACAGTGGAGCACGCTTGATCCTCGCAGCTAGAGGCTTGCATGCTTTTCACAATCTTGTCCGTTGTCACTTTTTGTCTCCTTAAGACCGTTCGATTTCAGTGTTTGCGCTGGCCGCCGGAACAAAGCACCTGGTGCCCCCGAAAATCCCGTGACCCCAGAGCGTCCCCGCGCGGCCATGGAAGATTTGCACAAGGGCGCTCCTTGATTAGTGGGGAGAGCGGTGCGCTGGCCGCAACGATGCTTTTCGGAACAGGCCGAGGATCTAGAACTGAGGCCGAAGGTCCCGTTCGAGCCTCTGATCAACCGAGCGACAACCGAGCACGGCGAGGGGACTGGCCGAGGCGGACTCACGGGTCTCTGGCTTGATCGGGAGCCGCACACGCGCGCATCAACCCCCGCAATCGGGGATAATTCAGACGGCCACTCGTTTCCTGAGCTCATAACGACCCTTCCTGGCCCGGCGGGCTCGGACCCTGACCGCCGCGCCGCCTGCCCCAACGCCGGGGCCGGAGGACTGCGTACTCGCGATTGCCCGCGGCATATACATAAACGCCAACGCAGCGGTCTTTTTCATATGAAGATTAAACTGTGTGCCCCGGTGACGATCTCCGCTGTTCGGATTGCTTCGTGGCAGACAAGTGAACGGGTGTGCGAATTGAGAGTTTCCACCATCAGCCTGGTGCGACGCGCGGATGTACACGGTGGCAACGCCGCATTCCGAGGCTCCTATCTGTGCAATCCTCGTCCCGCGGGACGCTCGCACCGGACATGGCGGGTGAGCCGGCCGCGCGAAACGCACACGTCATGATGTTCAGTTACTGTCTCGCGCCTTGCTGCAACTTTACTTTCAAGCCGTGTTCCAATGCTTGAATCGCGAAGCCCGTGAGGTCCTGGCTAACCAGACAATTCGAGCGGTTGCACCGAACTCCAATCCGGAAGGGGTTTCCCCCTCTGTATAGGGGAGCTGCAAAACTCAGACACGACTGGCCCAGTCGAGAACGAGAAACCTCCTTTATCCAACGGGGGGCCGCGGAATCCTCACTTACCCGAACAGTTGGTTGGAGCCCAGCGACAAAGAACGAGCCAGTTTAAGGTATCATTCTTGAACCGAATCGGCCGCAATTTCCTTGGTCCTGAAGACGCGCGAGGCCGGCTTCAGCTACGAGGAGTTCGGCCGGAGCCCTTCGTCGTTGCAAGCGAACAGTCGTTGCAAGCGGACTAGCGAAAGCCTTTGTTGGCATGGCACAATACAATGCATCTCAGCCGGATCGACCGGATTGAGCATGAAGCTAACACAGGTACCGCGCCCAGTCGCGCGGCGCGTCCGGCGTTCGGCAACTGTCCCGCAACGCTCTCAGCCTTGGCCGGCGTTACCTAGCAGCGAGAGCACCTCACGCCACTCCGGTAGTCCCGCCTTCTCCGCAACCAGGACAGCCACCCGCACCGGTCGCCCATCTACGCCTTTGACCTCTGCGCACTCACCAGCCAGCCTGCATCACAGCACGACGCAGGTGATCCGCCACCAGACACTCGAATATCAAACGGTGCAAGAAACTCAACTGGTGCTCGCCTTCTGCGTTTAGGTCAGCACAAACCATCAGCCCCGCCTGGACCAACTCGTCGCGAATCTCCCGTGCACTCGCCTCCATCCGTCCGCCCCTATTCGCCGACGCGATGGCGTCCACCACCTGTTTGCTGGTGAACCGGTTCGCCCCGGGGAAAGCCACGAACAGACGCCACGCCATCGTCTGGAGCAGATACACCAGATCATCGATGTGCAGGGCATTCGTCGGCTCCTCCTCCACTCTCCAGCGGCGCAGCAAGCCGTGCAGCACCTGCTGGTACAGAGCCAGCCGAGACGGTTCTTCGTGCAACTCTTCGCTGGCCAGGCACAAGAGAGTTGCCAACAGCGGCGACCGGCAGAACCCCTGCAAAACACGGTCAACTCCAATTGCAGCACTCAGGCGTTCCGCGCGCGGATCTTGTTCCCCAAACCACTGGCCTATGAAGGTCTGGATCTCGGAAAGGTCCAGAGGTGCCAACTCATACTCGGTGAACTTGGGCCATAGCAATAGACCCGGATGGTAGTTGGCAGTCTGGCAGGTCATTATCACCCGACACTGCCACCCTTGGGTGTCGATGGTCCTCAAGAATTCTATTATCCTCGGGCGCCGGTTATCGTCCACCTCGTCTAAGGCGTCCATGAGCAGCCAGCAATCCAGCGATCTGAGCTTCTCCCGACACCATGCCTCCAGATGCCCGCGGACCGGGTATCGAACGGACAGAGCATCCAGCAGCATGGCGCCCATATCGTCAGGCTGGTTCCCGCGTGCCAACTCCCTCAGATTGACAACAACCGGCAGGGGGAGTTGCTCCAAAGGTATGGTGCGGGCCTGGATCTCGGCCAATCCTTGTCGCGCCAAGGCAAGGGCAGTGAGCCGGATGACAAAGCTCTTGCCACTGCCGGGACCGCCCAGCAGGGCGGCGCGTCTGACGTTGGGAAGCCCTTGCTCCCAGGCGATGATCTCGCGGACCTGATCTTTGTCGGGCTCTTCGTAGAGGCTCGCATAGTCTCCGTGCCGTTCGCGCGCGGCGATTCCCCTGACGCCGACGCGTGCCGGGATAGCGATGCGGGAGACGCAAACAGTGGCGCCGTCGTGATGCCATGGCGTTCGATCGAGGTCGGAGATCACCGCTTCGTAGAATTGCGCGATCGATTCGGTCAGAGATGACCGGATGTTGGACATTTCACTTTCCGTTGATGGCATTTTGTCTATCCTCGAACAGATTGTAACTTCGCATCACCACATCGCGTAGCCGCTGCCCCCGCTCGTTCCCCCCGCCATACCACCGCCCGATCAGCTTCCCTATCTCGGACCGCTCCAATGGCGCCAGCTCAAAGATAACCTGTTCCTTCCACGGGATGTGATTCATCTCGAAGTTGGCCGTGCGGCAGGTCACCAGCACCCGGCACTCCCACTTGCCTCGATCCTGCCCAGGTGTGTGTGAACCCCCGGCCTCCGCGCTTCATCCAACTCGTCCAGTCCGTCCAAAATGATCCAGCAACTGCGGGTCGGCAACCGCTTAAGGAACCACTTCTCCAGGCAACCGCGAACCGGGTAGTGATACTGTTCCGCGAGCACGTGAATCAAGGCCGCACCGAAGTCGCCTGGGTGATTGACCTCCGCCAGTTTCTTCAGTTCCACCATGATGGGTAGTGGCAATTGGTCCAAATCCGCGCCGCGAGCCTGGAGTTGCTGTTGCCTCTCGCGGGCCAGGTCCAGTACCATGGTTTGGGAAAGGAAAGTCTTGCCTCCACCAGGTGCACCAGTGAGGACCGCGCGTTTCAGACTGCGGCGTTCCTGCGTCCAGGGCACGACCTCGCGGTCGCGGTCCAGGTGCGCCAGTTCGTAAAGGCGGACAATCTCCGGGTCGATGCGGTGGCGAAAGTCATCCTCATCCCGGTCGCGGGGTTGCTTGCGCTCGCGCGCCGGAATCCGTTTAACGACGCGCGCCGGGATCGCGACCTGCGAGGCGGGGATGATCGTGTCCGAGTTAAGGTGGGACCACGGTGTGCGGTCAAGTTTATCGGTCAGGGGCGCGTAGTGCTGGGCGATCGACTCCGCCAGGGTAGGCGGATGTTGATTACTTGCGCGACGGTGGCCGGCATTCAATGGTCCACAATATGCACGGTTCCCAGGGAAAATGCCCGTGGAGTTTCAAACAGATTGTAACCTTCAGCGAACTACGAACGTGGCGCGCGCAGGACGCCGAAATAACATCGCCTCCTTCGGATTGTGGCCGGCATGCGCTTGGCGGGCGGCCTCGTGTTTTCGCGTCGCATAGCAGTAACGGCACCCGAAGACGCAGGTATCGTAAGCACCGATGTCCACGCTATGGACGCAGCCACAGTCCTTGCGGAGAGGTTGCGTTTTGGCGCCTTCCGCGCCCGTGAAAAGCATTGCATCGCTGCACTGCGCCTTTAGGATGCCGGGTTGGACCAAGGCGTCCTCGCTGCACGAATACATCTGGATGCCATCTGCGGCGGCAATGTCACGCAGTACGCGGGCCAACTCGCGGCGTTGTTGCACCTCCGGATCCTGAAAACCGAATGTACCGGCCTGATCAATCGACACGAGGTTGGCACGCGTCTTGTGGTACCAGACGACGAAGCTGAAGTAGCAGCGCGAGGTGTGGCCAGCCAGCATGGCGGCAATCTCGGAGAACCGATCCACGTGATATTCAGGTGGGGTTGCGCTGGAAAGCAGGATTGGGTCGTAGCGCCAGAAGACACGCCCGGGCGCGAGATCGGCCAACGCGCGGAAAACCTCCACCTGGCGCTCCAGGGGCGGGTTGCGTGGCTCGATTGCCTTAGGATACCTGTTGATCGTGAAGAAGAAGTAGTACTCGTAACCAGCGGCGCTCAAACCGGCCAAATGCGGAAGCAGCGGCTTTGGGAAGCGCGTCCAGAAGACGATGCCGGCCACATCTTCCGGCAACAACGATACTCGCCGGATCTGCGGGCCGTAGGGGTTTTTGACCTGGCAGTATCCGTCACGCAGCCGGTTCAGAAACCAGGGCGTGTAGAAAGCCGGTTATGTCTGTCCGGCGGGAACAGCTAATGATATTCGTCTTCATTAAAGATACCTCTGCGGGGTCGGTCGCAGTCAAGGCCCACGACACCCGCGGCCCCGGCCCCTCCTGATAAACGCTCGCAGGTGCGGGATTTTCAAGGCCGACAGCAGGGGGGGCCACCTGGGGTTCGGGCGCAGACCGGAGGCCATCAATGCGCCCAATTATTCCTGTGGCTCCGGCGCCGCCGCAAGCCCAGCCTGGCTAGGTGCGAACCGTGGCTGTGCTGAATCGGTTGAAGGAGCGGCCGGGCAGAAGGGTGGAGACCCACCGCCGCGGGCTCCGTGAACAGACTGGTCCACACGTCGCGGATGCGATCAGCTCGCGCCGGGTCGCGCGCCGGGCTGTACTGGTGACCGCCGGTCGATGTTCGGACCGAGCCGACCGTCGACGCAAGGCCGCAGAAGGAAATGCGAATGCCGGCGTTTTCAATCGGCGCCGGGAAGCGGGAGCGCGCACGCCGGTCGCCGTTGATGGCCGCCTTAATGGAATTCTCGGCCCGTTCCTCGCCATCGGTGTTCACGAGCAGCGCACACCCAGCGCCTGCCTGGCAACGCTCTTTTAGAAGTTCCACAGCCCGCTTGACGCCAAGAAAGACCGGTGAGGCCTCTGTTGGTTGTGCCGCTTGACGACACGCTTGATCGAGATCGTGCAGGAACGCTTCATCGGCCATGCTACGCTGCCGCGCACCATCGAGCACTCTCGTGCTGACGGGTACCTGGAGGGTGGTCAAGAGCCGCGGTTCCATTGACGTGGAGGCATCCCCCGTAGCGAGCAGCGAGAGAGTCGGCCCTTTCTTGGTGCCCCGGTGGGCGAGAACGACACCGCCGAGGCCTGCCACCTGGGAGCACACGGCCCCGCGTGACCCGCTTGCATCGAGCAGAATAGCGAAGTGCGGAACGGGCCGGCCGCACGCAGTCAGCAGAGCACACACCAACGTAACGGAAATGTAAGAGTATTTCATGGTTTCGTCCTCCCTATTGAGCCTTAGCGCCGCGCAGAGCGCCCTGATTGGCGGCGATGCCGGCGTTGTAACCATCGAGCACATGGCGGGTGGTGATGTCTTCAAGATCCCCCAAGGGGATGCTGCGTTCCTGGCGGTCTTCAACGTGGTGCCGGAAGTCGGCGTCCTGTTCGCGCAGGTCTCGGATGAGAGTCTGCCACCGGTCGAGGTTGGCCGTCGCGGCGTCGACCGCCCCCTGTGCCTGATTGGCTTTGGCGGAACGATCGAGCCAGGCGTTCAGGTCGGCCTGGTGGCGGGTGGCCACATAATCGAGGCTCCAGACGATCCCGATCTCAACTGCCGTGAGCCCAACCGCAAAGAGCAATTCGCCCAATGCCGCAACCGCGGAAGCGCGGAGCAGGCCGAGCCCCACGCACATCAGCGAACAGGCGATCAGGCCCGCGCGACGGCCGGCATTGCTCACATAGCCGCCGCTGCACAACGTAACGGCAACGATAAAGCAGCCAGCGAAGACGCCGCACCCGAGTGACATCAGCCACGCGAGCAGGTCCTCCTCCATGTTATGGAAAATGAAATGGGTGTGGCTATTTTAGAACCACGGTCAACTATACATAAATTCAACGAGTTGGCCGGTTCGGCCTGGTTTTGAGGGTAGCTTAGACCGGGGATATCGG
>PMTT01000125.1:0-5435 GCA_003167275.1 Bryobacterales bacterium
GGGGCGCGTGGATTGAAACATATGCTACATAGTGAGCGCATCGCGACGAAGTGTCGCGCCCCTCGCGGGGCGCGTGGATTGAAACACGGTCGATGAGGCGTTACTGCTCTACAACGTAGTCGCGCCCCTCGCGGGGCGCGTGGATTGAAACTCCTTAATCCGTGTCAACATTTGCGATCCGATGTCGCGCCCCTCGCGGGGCGCGTGGATTGAAACTGGATCGAGCAGGCCGAGGATAGATCAATCCGTCAGGACTGCCTGCACGAAGAGGGGATTCGACAGAACGGGTCGTCTGGGCATAGGTTGCATAACCCGCAACGCGACCAGTTGCGGCCATTGTGTCGGTGTAGACTAGTGGAAATAGGTCCCCAAGAATCGATCAAGCGATCCGGGCACGATTCGTAGGGGCCAACCATGGCGGACAAAATCCGTCACTGTAACCCGTGATCGGCCCTTGCAGATGTGAGAGAGTGTAACGGCAATGCGAACACAATACCAGCAGAATGCCGGTCCGAGTGGCCGGTTGCTGAGATGATGCTCATGGGGGAAACGGAACTCTTGCGCTTACTGCATCTGGCTGACTCGGCGCTCCCTATTGGGGGCGCAGCTCACTCCTTTGGACTCGAAACGCTCGCCGATCAATCGGACCTGACGCCGGGAGACGTGGAGACGTTCCTGGCCGCGTACCTGGAAGAATGCGGCGCTTTGGAAGCTGCCTTTGTCCGCCTGGCTTGGGGCGGCGGCGATCTGGGTGCGTTAAGCGAAGAACTGAGCGCGCGGAAGCCGGCTCGGGAGTCGCGGGAAGCGAGCCTGAAACTGGGACGGAGATTCGCCGACCTGGTGAACGGGATCCTGGATCGCCCACTGCTTGAAACCAATCTGCATTACTGCATCGTCTTTGGCTCTGCGGGAGCGGCCTTTGGCATTCCCATCGATGCCGTAGCGGGGGCTTACCTGAATCAGTCGATCGCCGCGCTGGTCTCCGCCTGTCAACGGCTGATGCCCCTGGGCCAGTTGGCTGCGAGCCGAATTTTGTGGAATCTTAAACCCGCGATTGTCTGTGCATCTCTTTCCGAGGAGGTCTTCTGCTTCAGTCCGTATCTGGAATTGGCGTCGATGCGCCACGGGTCGATCGAGACACGCCTGTTCATCAGTTAAGCCTCTGCTTCGAGACAGAACGATTTCTGGTGAAGCGGCAGGACTCTCCATGGAAAGTGGTGCGGGCTTTTGCGCTTCCCGGAGCCGGCAGGCTGGTGCATCTGCACAACGTCTCGGGCGGCGTGTTGGCGGGCGATCGCCTGGCGCTCGACATCGATGTGAAGGCCGGCGCCGCAGCGCAAGTCACGACCACCGGAGCGACGCGCCTCTACCGGCATCGGGCAGGCGCGGCGGATTCCGAACAGCGCGCGCGATTCTCGGTCGGCCACGCGGCCCTGCTGGAGTATCTTCCGGATGCCGTGATCCCCTATGCGGGTTCCCGCCATGTCCAACACACCGAAATCCGGCTGGGAAGCAGGGCGAGTCTGTTTTGGTGGGAGGTCCTCGCGCCTGGCCGGCTGGCTGCCGGCGAGCGTTTCGCTTTTGATCGGTTGCGCGTCAAAACCGAGGTTTACGCCGGTCCGCGGCCAGTCCTGCGGGAAGATTTTCTCCTGGAACCCGGACGGAACGATCTGGCTGCCAAGGTGCGGATGTCCGAATACTCACACCTTGCGAGCCTGTGCATTGTTCAGGAGGGGAGGCCGGCCCCCTTTTGGCGCGGGCTGGAGGACCGCTTGAACGAAGTCGCCCGGAAGCGGACACGGCACGGGCAGGAAATCTGGGGCGCTAGTACACTGGCTGCCGATGGAGTGATCGTGCGGGGCTTGAGCCAGAGCGGCTGCTTCCTTCACGAGGTGCTGGTCGAATTCTGGAGGACGGCGCGCCTGGCCGTGACGGGAGCGGAAGCGGAGCCGCCGAGAAAGATATACTGAGAGCTGTTTTGAGGAGGAGCGATGCACTTGACACTCCGGGAGCAGGAGCGTCTGATGATTTATGTCGCTGCGGAGGTAGCGCGGAAGCGGCGAGCGCGAGGCTTGAAGCTAAACTATCCGGAAGCGATGGCGATTCTCACGGCCGAGATTCTCGAATGGGCCAGGGACGGCAAGACCGTGGCGGAGATCATGACGTTGGGAGCCGGCTTACTGGGCGCCGGCGACGTCATGGAAGGAATTGCCGGAATGATTCACGAAGTGCAGGTCGAGGCGACGTTTCCGGACGGAACGAAACTGGTGACGGTACACGACCCCATTCAATGAGTCCATGCCAATGAAACCTGGAGAATATTTTCTGGAGACCGCGCCCGTCGATGCCAACGTTGGGCGGAAGACGGCGCGCCTGGTTGTGCGGCACACGGGGGACCGGCCCGTGCAGGTCGGCAGCCACTACCACTTTTTCGAAGTCAACGATGCGCTTGATTTCGACCGGGAAGCGGCTCGGGGTATGCGCCTGAACATCCCCGCCGGTACCTCGGTGAGATTTGAGCCCGGCGAGGAAAAACAGGTCCTGCTGGTGGATTTCGCCGGCGAACGGTTGGTGCTGGGCCACAAAGGCAGGGGAAACCGATGAGCCTTTCGATTCCCAGGAAAACGTATGCGGACTTGTATGGGCCGACAACGGGCGACCGGGTGCGACTGGCCGATACCGAACTGATCGTCGAAGTGGAGAAGGACTTCGCGGTTTATGGCGATGAGATCACCTTCGGCGGCGGCAAGGTTATCCGGGACGGCATGGGACAGAGCGCCCGCGCCACTCGCGCCGGCGGCGCCCTCGATCTGGTCATCACCAACGCGCTGATCATCGACCATTGGGGCATCGTTAAGGCGGACATCGGCATTCGAGACGGCCGAATCGTGAAGGTCGGCAAGGCCGGAAATCCCGATACGATGCAAGGAGTCGATCCGGAACTGGTGGTCGCGGCGTCCACCGAAGTGATCGCGGGCGAGAACATGATTGTGACCGCGGGTGGCATCGACAGCCACATCCATTTCATTTCGCCGCAGCAGGTTTATGAGGCGCTCTCCAACGGAATCACCACCCTGATTGGGGGCGGCACGGGACCGGCTACCGGAACAAACGCCACTACTTGTACTCCCGGAGCATGGAATCTGGCGCGCATGCTGGAAGCCGCCGACGCTTGGCCAATGAACTTCGGGTTTCTCGGAAAGGGCAACAGCAGCACCGCCGAACCATTAGTGGAACAGGTGCGCGCGGGGGCTTGCGGTCTCAAACTGCACGAGGACTGGGGCACCACTCCGGCCGCCATCGACGCATGCCTGCGAGTGGCCGACCACATGGACGTGCAGGTCGCCATCCACACGGACACCATCAACGAGGCTGGTTTCGTCGAGGACACGATCGCGGCGATCGCCGGCCGCACGATTCACACCTATCACACGGAAGGCGCCGGCGGCGGACACGCTCCCGATATCATTCGCATCGCCCAATTGCCGCATATTCTGCCATCGTCCACCAATCCCACGCGGCCTTACACGGTGAACACGATTGCCGAGCATCTGGACATGCTGATGGTGTGCCATCATCTGAATCCGCTGGTGCCCGAGGACGTGGCGTTTGCCGAGAGCCGCATTCGTCCCGAGACCATCGCGGCGGAGGACATTCTTCACGACCTGGGCGTGTTCAGCATGATCTCCAGCGATTCGCAGGCCATGGGCCGGATCGGCGAGGTGGTGACGCGAACGTGGCAGACCGCACACAAGATGAAAGTGCAACGCGGCGCGCTTCCGGAGGACACCGCGCGCAACGATAATTTCCGCGTCCGGCGCTACGTCGCCAAGTACACCATCAACCCGGCAGTGACCCATGGCATTGCCCACGAGGTGGGGTCGATTGAGCCCGGCAAACTCGCGGATCTCGTGCTCTGGAAGCCGGCTATGTTCGGGGTGAAGCCGGAAATGGTGATCAAGGGCGGATTCATCGCCTGGAGCGTAATGGGTGACGCCAATGCCTCCATTCCCACGCCACAGCCGGTGCTCTACCGGCCAATGTTCGGAGCGTTCGGCGGGGCTACAGCTTCCACGTCGGCGACCTTCGTATCGCAAGCATCGCTCGCCGCGGGAATCGGAGATCTCTTCCGAAAGCGCGCCGTGGCGGTGAAGAACTGCCGCGCCATCGGCAAGCGCGATATGATCCACAATTCGGCGACACCCAAGATCGAGGTCGATCCCGAGACATACGAGGTGCGTGCGGACGGCGAGTTGCTAACATGCGAACCGGCCGATGTCCTGCCTCTGGCGCAACGGTATTTTCTCTTCTGAAGAAGAAATCATATGAGGGCATTTCGAGTAGGAATCGCGGGGCCGGTTGGCTGCGGCAAGACCGCTTTAGTGGATCGCTTGAGCAAACGGCTCTGGCCCGGTTTGAATCTGGGCGTCGTCACCAACGACATCTACACCAGGGAGGATGCCGAGTTCCTGATCCGCCAGGGCACGCTGCCCCCCGATCGCGTGTTGGGCGTGGAGACCGGCGGATGCCCGCACGCCGCCATTCGCGAGGATGCTTCCATGAACCTGGAGGCGATTGCCGAACTCGAGGCGCTGCACCCCGGCTTGGAGTTGATCTTTGTCGAAAGCGGCGGCGACAACCTGGCCGCGGCCTTCAGTCCAGAACTGGTAGACGCCTTCATCTACGTAATCGACGTGGCGGGCGGCGACAAGATTCCGCGCAAGGGAGGCCCGGGCATTAAGCGCAGCGGCTTGCTGGTGATCAACAAAATCGATCTCGCGCCATTTGTAGGAGCTTCTCTCGAAGTGATGGATCGCGACGCCCGTCGCATGCGGGGAGACCGGCCGTTTGTTTTCACAAATCTGATGAGCGGCGAGGGGCTCGACTGCGTCGTTGCATGGCTGGAGGAGCAGCGGGCTCATGGCCTCACGGCGTCCGGCAAGCCGTCGTCGCACCACTCCGGGCCGCACGAACACCACCACCATAGCGTTGAGTTGTAGGGGGAACATCGCACCTTCGCCGCATAAAAAGTCTTTCTGTAACCGATCAGAAATAAAAATGGCATAAAATTTGCTCCGCGTGATAGACTCGCTTACACACTATGAGAAGATAGGCTCGTCCGAGGATCTTGTTTCATAGCCGTCCCCGTCTTACGGCTAGCCTGGCCCCTGTCGGCCGAACGAACAACTCAGAATAGGCGTTCTCCGCGCCGACAAAGGGGATTTGATTCCAATGTTCAGACGAAGTGTCAGCGATGGACGTGTGTCCATTGCGCGACGATGTTACCCACTGCTGGTCTTGCTGCCTGGGCTGTTAGTCCTGACGCCGTCATCGCCGGCACAGGTTACGCTCGGTCCGGTGACAGTGGGCGCAGGCTTGCGAACCGAGTTCGAAAGCACAACGCCGGCCGCCGGCTCTACAACCAACCAGTTCCT
>PMTT01000125.1:5443-32070 GCA_003167275.1 Bryobacterales bacterium
CGCTTCCTCCCGCCAAGCGACCGCGCGAATCTTTACGGCCCGTTTTACGCGAACCAGTGGGGCGTGTACACGGATGGCATTCAGGACGGCTACCCGTTCGTTTTTCAAGGCCGCGACAACGGGATCCTCTATTGGGGTCAATTCGCCAAGAAGGTCAAAGTGTCGCTCGGCGCGTTCGACGGCAAATCCGCAACCGGAACTCCGGAAATGCTGGGCGCCGCCCGCGTTCAAGTCGACTTCTGGGATGCGGAGGACGGCTATTACCTCAACGGGACCTACTACGGCGATAAGAACCTGCTCGCCATTGGTGGAGCGACGCAGTATCAGGGCGGCCACACGGCGTCGACCATCGATTTCCTCATGGAAAGGAAAGTGCCCAAGGGCGGCGCCGTTTCCATAGAAAGCGAGTATTCCAACTACAACCGATTGGGCGGGTACGACGCGTCTTATGCCAAGAGTCAAGGCGGGTATGGGCTGGCGAGTTATCTCTTCGGCAAAAAAATCGGCATCGGCCAGTTTCAGGTCCTCGGCAAGTATGCCAAGGCGGAGTTCACCCATGGAAAGACCGCGAACTACAACCAGAAAACCACGGAAGTGAACTTCAATTACGTCATCAAGCAGTTCAACGCGCGCGTGATGACTTTCTACAGGGACATACGATTCAACGCAATCAGAACTAATTTCTGGCAAGCCGGAGTCGGTCTTCAGGTGCAGATGTAACCCCGTCGTTTAATGAAAAGGAGTCGATATATATGAAACGCACAACCATATTTATGACCGGTCTGTTGGTCGCCGGATTTGGATTCTCCAAGTTTGCGGCGGCCCAGGACACCATCAAGGTCGGTGTCCTCCATTCGCTGTCCGGCACCATGGCCATTAGCGAAACCACGCTGAAGGACACGGTCCTGATGATGATTGACGAGCAGAATAAGAAGGGGGGATTGCTGGGCAAGAAACTGCAGGCAGTGGTCGTCGATCCGGCGTCCAACTGGCCGCTCTTCGCCGAGAAGGCGGCGCAGTTGCTGGAAAAAGACAAAGTCGCCGTGGTGTTCGGATGTTGGACGTCGGTTTCCAGAAAGTCAGTGCTGCCCGTTTTCGAAAAGGATAACGGTCTGCTCTTCTACCCTGTGCAGTACGAAGGGGAAGAATCGTCCAAGAACGTCATCTACACCGGCGCGGCGCCGAACCAGCAGGCAATTCCCGCAGTGGACTACCTGATGAAGGAAGTCGGCGTGAAGCGGTGGGTGCTCGAAGGGACGGACTACGTATACCCGCGCACCACTAACAAAATTCTCGAGGCCTACCTGCACTTGAAAGGCGTCAAGCCGGAAGATATCTCCATCAACTATACGCCCTTCGGATTTTCCGACTGGCAGACGCGCGTTGCCGCCATCAAGAAGTTCGGTTCGGCCGGCAAGAAGACAGCAGTTGTGTCCACCATCAATGGGGACGCCAACGTGCCCTTCTACAAAGAACTCGGCAACCAGAAGATTTCCGCGGAGGATATTCCAGTGATCGCCTTCTCGGTGGGCGAGGAGGAACTGTCAGGGCTCGACACGAAACCGCTCCTGGGCCACCTGGCAGCCTGGAATTACTTCGAGAGCATCAACACGCCGGCCAATAAAGCCTTCATCAACCAGTGGCACACTTTCATCAAGAACCCGAAGCGCACTACCAACGATCCGATGGAGGCGCACTACATCGGCTTTAATCTCTGGGTGAAGGCAGTGGAGAAAGCGAAATCGACCGACGTGGAGAAGGTACTCGCCGCGCTACCCGGCCTGGAGACGCCGAACCTCACCGGAGGAACCGCCAAGGTGTTGCCGAACCACCACATCACCAAACCGGTTTACATCGGAGAGATAAAAGGGGACGGTCAGTTTAACGTAGTTTGGAAATCCGCCGGCGAAGTGCCGGGCGATGCCTGGTCCGACTACCTGCCGGGCAGCAAAGACATCGAAGCCGATTGGGTGACGCTCAAGTGTGGTAACTATAATAAAGTCACGAAAAAGTGCTCCGGTCAAAACTACAAATAATGGGACACCTAGGGTCCGGCGGGTGGCGGCGGCTTCTGCTGCTGCCCGCCTTGTGGAGCATCGGCCTCGCATACGCCCAATCTCCAGGTGACGCCGCTTTCCTTTCGGTGCTCGGCGAGTTGCGGGATGCGACATATTCCGATAAGGCGGTAATTGCCGAACGGCTCAGTCAGACCGGTCATCGGAGCGTCCGCGCGGTTCTCACGGCGCTCATGGAAGACCGGCTCTGTTACCGCAACAGCGATCAGAAAATCCTCATTGTCCAGTCGGCCGACAAAGATCCGGCCGAGTTAATCGATCCGCTGACGTTGAAAAGCGCCGGATCGGCGCCCGCGGATTCTCTCGCCAAAATCGGCACGAACAATGCCTTGCGGCACACGGTGCGGACGGTCGTGGCCCACTTCGCGTTGTCGAGTCCCGATCCGGCGGTGCGTCTCGAAGCAGTGCGGGATATGCTACGGTCCCTGGACGAACCGACCGTAGCGCTGCTCCGAGAGCGGCTCGCCGTGGAAACGAATGCCGGTGTGAAGCGGGAAATCGGCAATGTCCTGGCACTCGCTACACTGGACGGTTCGGACGCGAAGGCAAGGCTCGAAGCGGTCGCCACGCTGAGCCACAGTGTCAGTCAGGATGTGCGGAACAGACTGGCGCTCCTGCTCGATAAATCGCCCGATGGCAGCTTCGTCGAAACCGACGAAAACGTGCGGCGCGCCGCCGCCGCCGCGGTGGCTACAATTGACCAATGGCGCAGCTTTTACTCGGGCATCGAGACGTTGTTTTTCGGTCTCAGCCTGGGCTCCGTATTGGTGTTGATCGCCTTCGGGCTGGCAATCACGTTCGGCGTCATGGGCGTGATCAACATGGCTCACGGTGAGTTGATGATGCTCGGCGCGTATACCACCTATGCCGTCCAGATGGCCATGCCCGGGCATATCGGACTTTCGATTCTGGCAGCGATTCCAGCGGCCTTTGTCGTTGCGGGGCTGGTCGGCGTCGCGATGGAGCGCACCATTATCCAACATCTTTATGGCAGGCCGCTCGAGACGCTGCTCGCTACATTCGGTGTCAGCCTTGTGTTGCAGCAGGCAGTGCGTTCGATCTTTTCGGCGCAGAATCGATCGGTTGTGACGCCCGACTGGATGAGCGGCTCGCTACAGTTGAACGGCGCGCTCGCCATCACCTATAACCGGCTCTATACCGTGATCTTCACGCTAATTGTCTTCCTGATTCTCCTGGCAGTGCTGAAGCGCACCCGAATCGGGCTGGATATCCGCGCGGTTGCGCAAAATCGGGTCATGGCTAAAGCGATGGGAATCCGCACCGAGTGGGTCGATGCAATGACGTTTGGGCTCGGATCGGGGATCGCCGGCGTGGCAGGCGTCGCGCTCAGTCAATTGACCAACGTGGGTCCAAATCTGGGGCAATCTTATATCATCGACTCGTTCATGGTCGTTGTTTTCGGCGGCGTCGGAAATCTCTGGGGCGCGCTCATAGGCGGTATGTCGATGGGAATCGTCAATAAGCTGCTGGAGCCTTATGCGGGGGCCGTGCTGGCAAAAATTCTTGTCCTTGTCGGCTTGATCCTTTTCATTCAAACGCGGCCGCGTGGATTATTCCCGCAAGCCGGCCGCGCGGGCGAGGATAAGTAAGTTGCTCGAATTCTGGAACGGGATCGCATCCCGTGATCGGGGAGGCGCGCGCCTCCTGGCAGTGCTCGCCGCGGTGGCCATCGCTTCTCCCATCCTCAATCAGGTTGTGCCCCCGTCATCCGGGTTGCACCTCTCAGCCTTCGGGATCACGCTCATCGGCAAGTACCTGTGTTTCGGAATGCTGGCGCTTGCCATTGACCTGATCTGGGGGTACTGCGGGATCCTGAGCCTCGGGCACGCGGCGTTTTTCTCTTTGGGCGGTTACGCCATGGGGATGTATCTGATGCGACAGATTGGCCCGAGGGGCGTCTACGGGAATCCCGTGCTGCCCGATTTCATGGTGTTCCTGAACTGGAAGTCTTTGCCGTGGTTCTGGTACGGCTTCAACCACTTTCCGTTCGCACTCGTTATGATTGGCCTGGCGCCGGGACTGCTGGCGCTGGTGTTCGGATGGCTTGCCTTTCGGTCGCGTGTCACGGGCGTGTATTTTTCGATCATTACCCAGGCGCTCACCTACGCCCTGATGCTCGGGTTCTTCCGCAATGACATGGGGTTCGGCGGCAATAACGGATTCACCGATTTTAAGGACATTCTAGGTTTCGACCTGCATTCCGACGGCACGCACGTCGTGCTGCTGGTGGTTACCGCGGTCGCGCTCGCGGCCAGCTATCTGGCTTGCCGGCTAATTGTCGAGTCGCGGGCCGGCCGGGTGATGTGCGCCATCCGCGATGCGGAGAGCCGGACCCGCTTTCTCGGCTATCCGGTCGAGTCCTACAAGCTCTGGCTCTTCGTGTTTTCCGCTGTCGTGGCGGGCATCGCCGGGGCGCTGTATGTGCCCCAGATCGGAATCATCAACCCAAGCGAGTTCGCGCCGATCAATTCCATCGAAGCCGTGATCTGGGTGGCGGTGGGAGGGCGGGGCACGCTGTACGGCGCGATTGTGGGCGCGGTGGTGGTGAACTATGCGAAAACTTATCTTACGGGCGCGTTTCCCGAGGTATGGCTCTACGCTCTCGGCGCGTTGTTCGTGCTAGTGACACTGTTTCTACCGAGCGGAATTACGGGTCTTCAGCCGGCGTGGCGTAAAAACAAATGAGCGTACGCAACAAGCGGCTGTATCTCGAGGACTTGACCGTCAGTTTCGATGGATTCAAGGCGCTCAACAATCTGACGCTGTACGTCGAGCCGGGGGAGTTGCTCTGTATCATCGGCCCTAACGGCGCCGGCAAGACCACCATGATGGATGTCATTACGGGCAAAACACGCCCCAATTCGGGAACCGCGTGGTTTGGCGACGAAATCGATCTGCTCAAATTGTCCGAAGCGGAGATCGTGGCCGCCGGAATTGGGCGCAAGTTTCAGAAACCGACCGTTTTCGAGCAATTAACCGTGTTCGAGAACCTGGAACTGGCTCTGGCCGGCACCCGGTCGTTTCTGAAAACGCTACGAGCCCGGATCACCGCCTCGCAGCAACGAAGAATCGAGGAGGTCCTGAACATCATCGGGCTCTCGGGGCAGAGCGGGGCGACGGCAAGAATACTCTCGCACGGCCAGAAGCAGTGGCTCGAAATCGGCATGCTTCTGATGCAGAACCCGGAGTTGCTCCTGGTGGATGAGCCGGTTGCCGGTATGACGCCCCACGAAATCGAGCGCACCACCGAGCTCCTTCTGTCACTGGCCGGAGAGCACTCCATTGTGGTTGTCGAGCATGATATGTCGTTCGTTCGATCGATTGCCCGGCGTGTCACCGTATTGCACGAGGGCCAGGTCATTGCCGAGGGCGATATGGATAAAGTGCAAAAGGACCCCCGCGTGATCGAGGTCTACCTGGGAGTGTGAGCGTGCTGTCTATCAAGTCCCTCAACCAGTTCTACGGCGGTAGCCACACGTTGTGGGATGTGGATCTTGAGGTCCCCGCCGGCTCGCGGATGTGCCTCATGGGCCGCAATGGCATGGGCAAAACGACGCTCTTGAAATGCATCATGGGTCTGCAACCGGCGAGTTCCGGCGCCATTAAATTCGACGGAAGCGACCTACTCAAGTGCCCTGCCGAGCAGCGGGCCAGGCTAGGCATCGGTTATGTCCCGCAAGGGCGGGAGATTTTTTCTCATCTCACTGTGGAGGAGAACCTTCGTGTGGGCCTGGGCGTGCGCAAAAATGGTCCCCGTACGGTTCCCAGCCGTATCTTCGAACTATTTCCAGTACTGAAGCAGATGCTGAAACGGCGCGGCGGCGACCTTTCGGGTGGGCAGCAGCAGCAGCTCGCGATCGGCCGCGCGCTCGTGCTCGAACCGAAACTGCTGATTCTCGACGAGCCGACGGAAGGGATTCAACCCAACATTGTCCACGAAATCGGCGATATCCTTTTGAGATTGAACCAGGAAGAGGGGCTTACGGTGCTCCTGGTCGAGCAGAAGCTGCCCTTCGCACGCCGCGTGGCGAGTGAGTTTTGCATTCTCGACAAGGGCCGCCGCGTTGCCGCCGGTCCGATCAGAGAACTGACCGACGACGTAGTCCGAGCACACCTGAGTGTGTGACAGTCCGGCTCAGTTGCGGTCCTCTGCGGGCCGGAACCAACACCGCCACGAGGCATTGGCGGCCTGGCACCCGTGGCGTCGCCCGGAATGGCTCCTTGGCTGGCCGCCGCTAACACCGTCCTCGATCAGCAGTGGCCAGGGTTGCTGCAATTGGGCTGCTCCGGCATGTTCCTGCTTCAGTCTGGCCAACCAGACCGGGCCAGCACTTCGAGTGATGCGGGCGGTCGAAAGGAGCTACCTCTGTGGCTCAACTCAAAAACCAGCGGCTATAGCGCTGGCGAAGCTGCGCGCCAAATCAATCACGCCGGAAGCGGCAAGAGAGCGCGCACAAAGCTGGCGAATCCGGTGAACCGGCCGCGCAGGCTCACAACCAAGCAGTGCAACGAGATCGCCCAGAAAGGCGGCCCAAATGCACGGTGGGGAAAGAAAGTAAGGCTGGTGAACGAGTTGGGATCCCTCTGGCCTTACTTCGATTCATCCACAACTTCGATCGCATTCAGGCTGGCGTAGTTTCGGAGCGGCGAGAGAGAGATGGTGATCTTTCCCTGAGCGTCAGGCTCCAGCCCGTGGGTGGTAAAGGTGACGGCGCGGTCGCTGCCGCGTGCTTCCTTGAAGATATCGAAGCCGCGACGGATCGCCACCCCGTTGCACAGTATGTCGAACAGGCGGCTCCCCAGACCGCCGCCGGCGAACTTCCCGGGGCCAAACCACGCTTCCACGAAATACAGTGTGATGGCGTACCGCCCGCTCGGAACGGGGAATACATACCGCAAGTTGCCATACCGCTCGCCGCGAAGCAGGTCCGGATCGTCCGCATTGGCGACCGGCTCGGTGCGCTGCACCAGTTGGCCGCCGCGGGAATAGTGATCGGACTCCCATACGCGTCCCCGGCGGTCGGTGTACGGGTGATCGCGGGATACCATTCGAATGGGCCGCAGCAGGCCGGGAGTTCCGGGCGTGATCTCGATGCCGTTGACGATCGCGGGATTCGTTTTGGGCTCGAACTTGAGGTGCAGCTTACCATCGGCGGCTGGAGAGATGTCCTTAAAGGCTCGCATGTCGGCCGCGCTGGCTCCCACCTCGCCGATGATATCGAACTCGTGCAGGATCTCGTTCCCATTGGCAAGCACCGTGAAGATGCGGCTCGTCTCGCCGCCGCCGGCCACATTGTTTTCACCGTAAAGCGTCTCCGCAAAGTAGAGGCGCATCTCGTAACTGCCAGGCGGCAGCGGAATATCACAGGAAAAGGCGCCTTCACGGCGGGTCTGATACAGACGTGAATCGCGAGCGCCGATGATGGGCCGGCCGCCGGATTCGAAAACGTTCCCGCCACTGCAATAGCGGTCGCTCCCCCAGACGCGGCCGAAGCGGTCGGTGTAGGTTCCGTTTCCCAGGCCCGCCAGGATCCGGACTTCCGTTGCGTTGGCGACCACACCGGCAACGGTGGTGGTGAAGCCACGGGCAGTGGTGCGGGCGGGGAAGCGCCAGACGATAGCGGCGGTGGTGCAAACCGCCACTACTGCCACCGCGAGGAAGGTCCCGTAGCGATTGAGGGCGCGGCCCTCGGCCGGCGGCGCCAGGGCGGGCAACTGAACCGGGTTCATCAGGGGAGCGATGGCCTGAGTTTCCGAAGCCGGAACCGGAGGACTCGCGGGCTCTTCCACCACTAAGGCCGGTGGGGCCGTTATCCCATTGGGCCAGTCCTGCCGCAGGAACTTGGGAGCATACTGGCCGGGCGGGATCTCTATGCGGACAGGGTGCCCGGCGCCTTCAGCTTCATAGTACTCACGGAGCCGCTTGCGTAGACGATGCGCTTCTACGCGTACGATGGAATCGCGCTTCTGGTCGAAATGCGGCGGTCGTCCCAGGGCTTCCACCGCGATGTTGTACTCCTTGATCTGCTCCGCCGACCCTTGGAAATACTGCGTGCACACGTAGGTCAGCACGTGGGCCAGATTGGGAGCCCGATTGAATATCCCCGAATCCAGCACCGCCTGCAGTTCGCGCTTCTCCTGCCCAATGTCGGGGCTGCTCTGCATTTTCCCTCACCGAGACGATTGCAGGCAGTATACACGCCAGAGAAGCCCGGTGACAAGTCCGTTAACGCACCGGGAGGAACATTAACGCCACCCCAATGCCCACGTTAACACTTTGAAAATCTGCTGGTTATCGCTGCAGCGCGGCAATAATGACCTAACGGGGCTTGGATTCTGAGGGTCGTTGGGCGGTTCGAGTGGGCGCTATAAGCAGCAAAAGCGCCCTTCCGAGCCTTGTGGTTGGCTGGCTCGAAAGGGCGCTTTCCCGGTTTCCTGGAGCTTGGCGAGGACGCGGTTAGAAGTAGAACTTCACCGAGAGCTGAACCACGCGATTGCCCTGTTTCGTAGTGACCGTCCCGAAGTTCGGCGTATTCACCTTTCCGGTGTTTCCATCGAAGCCCAGAGACAGGTTGTTGCCGTTGAACGACCACAGCGGGTGGTTCAGGAAATTGTAGCCGTCGAAGCGGAATTGCAGCCTCTTCTGCTCCTTGAACTGAAAGTTCTTGAAGAGCGCCAGATCGGAATTGAAGAAGGCCGGTCCGTAGATCGCGGGCATAACCGTGGGGCCATTCGCGCCCGGGGTTGTCGGAATCGAGAAGCAACTCGGGTTGATGTACTGGTGCGGCCCGAGATTCGATGTCGGGTTGCAGGTCAGGATCGGGTTGAGCTGGATATCGGGCGTGCCCAGGATCGAGACGTTGCTGACATTAATGCCGCTCGGGTTAAGAGTGGAGACGCTCCCGGGAATCTTGTAGCCGTTCAGGTTGAGGCCATAGTTCTGACCGCTGTTGGCCGGAAGGTCGGCACCGCTCTGGAGTTGTGTGAGGCCGGAGAGTTGCCATCCGTTTACGAGGGCGCCGGCCGCTTTGCCGTGGACGGGGCTGGGCAGTTCCACCGAATAAACCGCATTGAAGATGTGGGTGCGGTTGGCCGCCAGCACGCCGTAGTTGTTGGCTATATTGAACTGGTCATACGCCGAGAGGATTCCCAACGCCTTGCCGTACGTGTAGTTGAAATTGACGGTGTAGCGCCCCTTGGTGCGGGCCCACGTCACTTGCAGCGAGTTGTAATTGGAGTACAGGTTGTTGGTGGTCAGGTTCAGATCGGAGAAGCCCAGCAGGGGGCGGAAGTTGTCCGCAATGAGCAAGTTGGGATCTTTCCCGCCGTTCTTGCTGGCGAGCATCGCCCCGATCGGCACAAGGTTGATGTTGTCGCTGTTGGCGCCGATGCTGCCACCGTTGCCGGCATTAGGGATGTCGGAGGTCGAATTGCCCACGTAGGCGACCTCCAGCAGGCCGGACCAGGGCGTGCGCTGCGCAATCGTAAAGCTATAGCTGTCGGTGTACGGCTGCTTGTCGTCCTTGCTATCGACAGCCGCCGGAGACAGCGCGCTGAGTGAGTAGTTACTGGTGTCCAGTTGGTTAGCCATGAGCGGGAGGCCTGTGGGACCGGTGAGTGGCGGATTGATGGTCTTGACACCGGCGGATACATCCAGGCCATTGGTAAACTGGCCGGCGTGGAAGTAGAAGCGGCCCCAGCCGCCGCGGATTACGGTCTTGCCTGTGCCGAAAACGTCCCAAGCCAGGCCGAACCGCGGCTGGTAGAACAGGGCGCGCGTCGGGAAACCGGCGAGCGGCACATTGGGATCGCGCGCGTGCCATTCGAAGCCGCAATAGTCGGTGGGCAAACAGGTCGACTTGTACTGGGAGTAGTCGAAGATCGAGTATCCAAATCCGAGCCGGTCCGCCCACGGCTGGTAGTGGCTCAACCGTATGCCGAATTCCAGCGTCAGGTTCTTTTTGACCTTCCAGGAATCCTGCACGAATCCCTCATAGGTGTTGTAGGCGATATCGTTGATGCGGTTGAAGGACGTTTCGTTGTACCCGCCACTGAGAGTACCGGTGGCCAGATCGGCATACGGGTTGCCGAGCGAAATGGCTGCGCTCGCGCTGACCTGTATCTCGCCGTTGGTATTGTTGTTGGCCGGTTGGGCATTGCGGATGTACTCCCAATATGCGCCGACCTTTATGGTGTGAGTGCCCCAAACCTTGGTAAGGGTGTCGCTGAGGCTGGGCATGTACTTATTGGCGTACAAACCAGCCGTCGGGCCGCCCGCTTCAAAACCGCCCGGATTGAAGACCAGGGCCGCTTCACCACCGAACTGGCCAAACGACGGAATCTGCGCCACGCCGTTCTTGAAGATTCCCTTGTAGTTATAGCCGACCGTAGCGCGGTCCACCTTGGTCGGATCTTCAAACACATTGGGGAAGCCGATGAAGGTGTAAGCAAAGACCACCTCGTTCGTCATGGTGGGGCTAAAAACGTGAGTCAACGATGTCGTCGCGGAATCGGAGCGGTTCTTTCCCTGCACCGGGGTAGGATAGGGAACTTGGCCCCCATTGCGCCACCACAGGCCCACCGGGAACAACTGGGTTTCGCGCTGCAGGTTGTAGCGCACGAACAGCTTGGTGTTGTCGCTGACGCTATAATCCACCCGCGACATCCACTGTATGTTGTTCTGGTTGAAGGTTTCCGCCTGCACGTAGTTGTAACCGCCCGTGGCGTTGGGGTCGGAGTTAGCCGTGGGGTACAGCTTCATCAGGTTGACCATGTTCGGATCGAGTTGATTGGCAGGAATGAGCCCGCCTGGATACTTGGCCAGGGCCGCGGCGTTGAGCTGGCTCGGAGGGGCGCCGGTGGCAGTGATGTTGCCTTCCTTAGCGATTTCGGATGGGGAGAAGTTGCCGGTGAGCATGGCGGCTGTAGGTACGGTCGCACGCAGCAGGCCGGTATCCAAAACCTGGTAGAAGTACTCGAAACCGGTAAAGAAGAAAAGCTTGTTCCGGTTCTTGTTGAAACCCGTACCCGGAATCAGAACAGGCCCGCCGAGGGTGCCGCCGG
Source organism: Bryobacterales bacterium (assembly GCA_003167275.1). Taxonomy (GTDB): domain Bacteria; phylum Acidobacteriota; class Terriglobia; order Bryobacterales; family Bryobacteraceae; genus JAIQFL01. The sequence goes on from PMTT01000125.1 coordinate 16,603, forward strand.
GATAGTAGTACTTGTTCTGCGTCCGGCTTTGGCCGCTGGCGTTGAACAGGGCGTCATTGGCGTTCAACACGTAATTTCGGGCATAAAAGAACCCGGAACCATGAAACTGCTGGCCGCCGGACTTAGCCACCGAACTGATCACCGCCGGACCTTTCTGGTTTTCCGCGCTGAAGTTTGAGGTCAGGACCTTCACTTCGGCGATCATGTCCAGGTTGGGATTGACGGGAGTATCGCAATTGCAGCCCGGGTCGGAGGTGTGCGCGCCATCCGCGGTGATGTCCAACGAATTGCCGGGTAACCCATTGTAGGAGTATGCGTTATTCAGGGGGCTCTGGCTTCCGGCATCGCCATTGGCGTTGATGCCGATGGTTCCACCATTGTAATTCGCGTGGTTCGACGTGCCGTTCTGGATGCCGAATCCCGGCAGGATCTTAATGAACGAAGCGGCGTTGCTGCCGACCTGCACAAAGTTCTGCAGTTCTTTGGTAGTCAGCGTGGACGATTTCTCACCGGAGTCCACGGGCACCATGGAGGTCGAGGTGTCTGTCACCTCGACCGTTTCCGTCGTGGTTCCAACCGCCAGGACGACATTGATGTTGCGCTTCTCGCCACCGTTGAGGGTAATGTTCGTGGCTTTGTAGCTGTTGAAGCCCTTCGCGTCGACAGTCAGTTCATACGTGAAATCCCCGACCGAAACGGAAGCGAAGGTGAAGTAGCCTTCCGCGTTGGTAACGGTGTCGCGCAGGGAGCCGGACTGTTGGTTCTTCAGCTTTACGGTCGCGCCAGGCACGACGGCCTGCGCCGGATCGGAGACAACGCCGGTCAAAGTAGCATAAATCGATTGGGCCGAAAGGCCGGTTGCCATTACGTTGGCAAGCGCCAGGACGGCCAGGATCTTCGTGGATTTCGTTAGACTCAAGCAAGACTCCCAGATCATTTCTGCACCCCCGCTTCCTCTCAGAAGCGAACAGCAAGCACCCTTTCGTAGGGAATGGGCCTAGTATAAAGGCACTAGCGGCGCGAAAAATAGGCTAATGAGGGCGAGATGTAGTTAACACCAATCTCTTCAATACGGTTAACGCCAATCGGTCATTTGCCCTAGGGCGAACACTACCTTTCGATAGGATCGAAATTGTTTAGTAGGTACTGTAGGTACTGTGGGTTGGGAGCCTTGCATCAAACCTTGCCGTCCCTGTGGCGTTAACGCACGTAACGTAACAGAATCAATGCGTTAATGGTCCCGTTAACGCCGGGCTGGCCGCACTGGGAGTCGCCCAGGCGTGGGTTGGTGATAGAATTCTAGTCCTGAGGGGCCGTGTTCACCCGGAGTCTTTGTCTATCGCTAGCCTGTTTCGCCGCAGCTCTGAGTGCGCAGACTCCCGCCGGCGGGTGCGCCTTGGAGCGCGCCGTTCTACTTCACCAGGAGGGGAACCTGGAGGAGGCCATGCGGGAATACCGGGCTTGCCTGGCCATCGATCCCACCCGCGTCGAGATCCGCTCCAACCTGGGCGCTGTGCTGGCCAAATTGGGCCATTACCGGGAAGCGATCGACCAGTACCGCGAGGCCCTGAAGACCGCCGGTCCACAAATTGCTTCCCAGCTTCGATTCAACCTGGCGCTGGCGTACTACAAGTCGGCGGAAATTCCGCAAGCCGCCTTCGAGTTGGAGGCGCTGCATAGCGGCCAGCCTGGCAATTTGAATGTCGCGCTGCTTTTGGCCGATTGCCGCTTGCAGACCGGTGAATATAAGAAGGCTATCGACGTGCTCGCTCCCTTCGAAAATCCGGCTTCGGATCAACCGGCTGTTGACTATGTCCTGGGCATGGCGATGATTCGAGATGGCCGCGTCGCGGAAGGGCAGTTGCGCGTGGATCGCATCCTTCGCCGCGGGGACACGGCGGAAGGCCACTTTCTGCTAGGGTCCGCGCTTCTTACAGCGGGCGACTATCCCGGCGCGGTGAAGGAACTGGCCAAGGCCGTTGCGTTGAACCCGGACGTGCCCTCACTCGAGTCCTACTACGGCCAGGCATTGCTGTTCACGGGCGATGCGGATGGCGCGGCCGAGGCGTTCCGCAAAGAGTTGGCCTCCAACCCCAACGATTACGAGGCTAACCTACGGCTCGCCTCCATCCTGGCGCACCGCGGCAAACTCGACGAGGCGCGGCCGCTGCTGGAACGCGCGGTCGAGGTGCGGCCTGGCTCCGCGGAAGCGCGCGACGCCCTGGCCAACGGTTTCCACTTCGACAAGCCGGCCGCCGACTCCGGAATCGCTCCGGGATCGCCCGCCCCGTCGATCGGCACCCTCAATCTGCGCTATCTGTCCAAACCGGTCGCTCTGGTTTTCGGCAGTTACACTTGCCCCAAACTGCGGGGCTCGGCCGCGAGCTTGAAAAAGATCGCCGCACAATACGGTGGCCGCATCGATTTTCGCCTGGTTTACATTAGCGAGGCCCACGCGGAAGGCGGATCGGAGTCGCAATGGCAGAGCACCATCAACGCGCGGGAGGGCGTCGATCTGCCGCCCGCGCGCGATCTCGCCGCAAAGCAATCGCATGCGGAATTGTGCGTGCGCAAGTTGAGCCTGCCGTTCGCGGTGGTGGTAGACGGTATGGATGCCGCGGCGGAGAAGGCTTATGAGGCGTGGCCCAGCCGCGTTTACCTGGTGGACCGCGAAGGCCGCGTGGCGTTCAACAGCCGCCTGGGCGAGCTGGATTTCCACCCCGAGGATCTGGATCGCGCGATTCGTGAGATGCTGGCTGGTAGAGGATCGGATGCGCGCCGCCCCTAAACCAGTGTCGGGAGATCCATTCAATCGGCGGCTGCTCCCCGACGAGGACGCCAGGCGGGAGGTGGCGGAGGCAACGGAGGCGGGAGATTTGACGCGGAGACGCGGGGGCGCGGAGATCAGCGCGGAGAAGACAGAGGAGAAAGAGATTGAGGAAGGAGATGCGAACAGCCGCCCCTTCCTGCCCTACTACGGTCGCGCTTCGAAGGCAAGCCGCTCGGAAAGAGCATCGAGTCGCGGCTCAAAAAAAGATTCGGAGCCGTCAGGGAGCCGTGCTATCGCCGTTGCCCTGGCGATCGCCCTGCTTGCCTGGCCCGTCTGGACGGCAGTCGGCCAACCACCCGCCGCCGAAGCGATTCTCCGCCACGCCGTCGAGCTGCACCAGGCCGGCGATGTGGAGGGCGCCATCCGCGAGTATCGCTCCTACTTGAAGCAGGCTCCAGCCAATGCGATGGCGCGATCGAACCTGGGGGCGGCGCTGGCGCGTGCTGGCCGGTATGACGAGGCCATCGCCGAATACCGGCAGGCGCTCAAGCAGCAGCCGGACAACCTGCCAGTGCGTCTGAATCTCGGGCTGGCCTACTATAAGGCCGCGGAGATTTCGCAGGCCGCCACGGAGATTGCGAAGGTGGTCGGGAAGCANNGAGCTGCTTTCACCAATCGAAAAAGAGTCGCCGGACGACAAGGCGGTCATCTATTTATTGGGAACTGCATTGATCCGGGACGAGCAGACTGCCCGCGGGCAGTTGCTGGTGGACCGCATCCTGCGCGATGGGGATTCGGCGGAAGCGCGGCTGTTGCTCGGCGCCACCAAGATGAATGTTCGGGACTTTGCGGGAGCACTGGAGGATCTCAAGAAGTCGGTGGAGTTGAACCCGAGTCTGCCTGATGTTTACTCCTACTACGGCATGGCCTTGGCTGCGACCGGCGACACGCCTGGCGCCGCGGTGGCGTTCCAGAAGGAGCTGGAATCGAACCCCAACGATTTCGACGCCAACCTGCAACTAGGAGTTCTTCGCAAGCAGGAACAGAACTACGAAGATGCCCGGCGCTGCTTCGAAAGAGCTCTGGGTGTGCGACCGGGCCATGCCGCAGTGCGCTATCAACTGGCGACCCTGGACCTGCTGGCCGGCGATACCGGGGCCGCACGCGTGAAACTGGAGCAACTGACGAAGGAGGCCCCGCAGTTTGTGGAGGCGCACGTCTCGCTGGCTACCGTGTATTACCGCCTGCAGCGCAAGCAAGATGGCGACCGGGAGCGGGCCATCGTCCTCAAGCTGAACGCCGAGAAGCAGGCGGCGGAGCCGGGAGCGAAACCGCGATGAGAACNNATCGGGCAGGCTGTTGATTCAATTGGCGACAGCGGGTCCAGGGGGACCCGCGCGGACCAGGGGGTCCGCCCCACGAGAATGCCGGCGTGCGCATAGTCCGAACCATCGCGGCCCTTACGCTCCAACTGGCGGGCCTCGCCTGGGCCGGCGATTCGGTGTGTGCGACCTGCCACCGACAGCAGGCCCAGCACTTTGCGGCAACCCCCATGGCCCTGGCGCTATCGACCGCGACGGAATCGGACATTCTGAGGCAGCATCCCGACTTGAGCTTTCAGGAAGGCGCATATCGCTCGCGGATTGTGCGCTCGGGCGAGGTCAGCGTGCTGACGGTGACGGATGCCGGCGAAACCTTGACTGTCCCGCTGCTGTGGGCCTTTGGCAGGGGGCAAGCCGGTCAGACCTACGTCTTCGAGCATAACGGCAACCTTTACGAAAGCCGCATCAGCTTCTATAACGCTCTGGGAGCGCTGGACCTGACGATGGGCGCCATGGGTAGCAGGCCCCAGAGCATCGAACAGGCGGCCGGACGCAAGATGGACTCGGTCGGAGCCCGCGACTGTTTCGGGTGCCATTCGACCGGCGGCGTCAGCCAGGGCCGGCTGCATGTGGAGGGCGTGAGCCCGGGTGTGGGCTGCGAATCGTGCCATGGCCCTGGAGAGAAGCACGTGGCGGCGATGAAGACGGGCGATCTGGCGGCGGCGAAGATGCCACGTCTCTCGGCCCTGGGCGCTGAAGAGATGTCCGAGATGTGCGGGCAATGCCACCGGACGTGGTCGCAAATCGCATCGACCGGGCCGCGCGGAGTAAACAACGTGCGCTTCCAGCCCTATCGGCTGGCGAACAGCAAATGCTATGACGCCGCGGACAGGCGCATCCGATGCACCGCCTGTCACGATCCGCACGGCTCCCTCGAAACTAGCCTGGTGAAGTACGACGCGAAGTGCGCGGCCTGCCACGCCGCCGGGACTGGCCGGAAGATCTGCCGCACGGCCAAAGCCAACTGCGCGGGTTGCCACATGCCCAAATTGGAGTTGCCGGGTGCGCACGCGCAATTCACGGATCACCAGATCCGCATCGTAAAGGCGGGCGAGGCATATCCGAATTGATCGACCCTCGAACCGATAAAGCTATGAGACGCTCTTCCAAGATCGACCGCCGGCAGTTTATTCTGGCGGGAAGCGCCGCGATGGCGGTGGCGGGCCTGGGGCGCGCGGATGCGCCTCCGCTGTTTGAGGAGATTTCGCCTGAGGCTAGCGGAATCCGCTGGCTGCACGATAACGGCGCCTCACCCGAGCACTATCTGCCCGAGACCATGGGACCGGGCTGCGCTTTTCTGGATTACGACAACGACGGCTGGATGGACATTTTCCTGGTCAACAGCGGTCCCTGCGATTTCTACAAGCCGCAAAAGCCGATTCGCAACGCGCTCTACAAGAACAACCGCGACGGCACATTCACCGACGTGACCGAGAAGGCCGGAGTGCAGGGTGGCGTCTTTGGCATGGGAGTGGCGGTTGGCGACTACGACAACGATGGCTTCCCCGATATCTTCCAGACCGCTTATGGCCGGCCGATTCTGTATCGCAACAACGGCAATGGAACGTTCACGGATGTCAGCGAGAAGGCGGGGCTGGGCGCCAGAGTCTTCGAAAACCACTGGAGCACCAGCGCCGTCTGGTTCGATTTCGATGGCGACGGGCGGCTGGACCTGTTTGTGTGCAGCTTCGTGGATTACGGCGCGAGCAGCCATTTCTCGTGCGGCGACAACAAACTGGGCAAGAAGTTCTACTGCATTCCCCGGGTATTCAAGGGGACCGCGAGCCTGCTTTTCCACAACAACGGCGACGGCACGTTCACCGAAGTGGGACGCGGCACCGAGATCGAGAAGGCCCTCGGGAAGGGCTTGGGCGTGGTGGCGACAGACATTAACAACGATGGCCGGATGGATCTCTTCGTGGCCAACGATACGGTTCAGAACTTTCTGTTTGTCAACCGTGGGCCGGATGCCAAGGGGAAAACCAGGTGGGAGGAGATTGCCCTGGCTGCGGAAGTGGGGTTCAGCGACGACGGGCGGCCTCGTTCCGGAATGGGCGTGGATGCCGCCAATGTCTTCGGTGATGGATGGCAGGACCTCTTTGTGGCCAATGTGGACCAGGAGATGTTTTCGCTGTACAAGAACATGAAGAATGAAACCTTTCGCGACGTGGCCTTCAAGAACGGCGTGGCGCAGGCCACACGGCTGCTGAGCGGTTGGGGGTTGCGATTCTTCGACTACGATAACGACGGGGCCCTCGATTTGATACTGGCAAACGGCCACCCGGACGACATGATCGACGGCTATTCGCAGCAGGTGAAATTCAAAGAACCTATGCTGCTGTTCCACCAGAATGGAGGCGTTCTGCACAATGTGAGCGCGGAGGCCGGTCCGGTGTTTGCGAAATCGTTCCCGGCGCGCGGTCTGGCCATTGGCGACTATAACAACGACGGCCGGCTCGACGTCCTCATCGGCAACAATGGCGGAAGGCCGTTGTTGTTGCGCAACCATGCCGGTGATGGCAATCACTGGATAGGAGTGCGCCTCGAAGGCGTGAAGTCCAACCGCGACGCAATCGGCGCGCACATCAAATGGTCGGCGGGCGGAATCGGGCGAACCCGCATGAAGAACGGCGGCGGCAGCTACCTTTCCGCACACGATCCGCGCGAGGTGTTGGGCATCGGCCTGGCGACGAAGGTGGATTGGCTGGAGGTTCGCTGGCCGCGGCCCAGCGACCGTGTGGAGCGGTTCACGGACCTGCCGGTGGATGCGTACGTGCGGATCAAAGAGGGAGAAGGTTCGGCGGTGAAGTAGAGCGCGGCGACGAATCGCGGGATGGGTACGTCCAATCTGCCAGCCAAGCCAGTGTGAGGATACTTCTACGCCGGCCTTGCGCTAAGCTTTAGCGACACAGTCAGCCGTATTCCAGACGGATCCCGGTTTGCGACGCTGACTGAAGCGCCGAACAGCGAAAGAATTCGGGATGCCACGGCCGGGCCCATTCCCAGGTCACCGCCAGGTGTACTTGCTTCGCTCAGGGAGAAGAGGCCAAAGAACTGCGCCAGCAGAGAGCCGGGGATTGTCCTGCCGTTACTTTCGATGATCAGCAAGAGTGAATCGGGAAGAACCTGACGTACCAGCCGAACCGTTTCACCCGCTTTGGAGAATTTAATGGCGGTCTCCAGTAGAGCCCGGAGAGCCCTTACGAGCAGGCCCTGATCTCCCACCACAAGATCCAGGTCCGCCGACTGCGAGCGAAGTGTCACCTGGCAAGCTTCCGCAAACTCAGCCGTACTCTCAATTGCGCTACTCAGTGCCGCACTCAAAGAGACGGGGGCAAATCCGAACCGTTCCCCGGCCATCTCGATTTCGGTCAGGAGCAACGCGTCATCCACGATCGAGAGGATCCTTCGGCGAGATCGGGCATACATTTCGCGGAGTTCATTGTTTGTCTCGGTAGTCGACAGGTCGTCCAGAATCAGTTCGCCGACGCCGAGAAGTCCGTTGAGAGGCGTGCGCAATTCATGTGAGATGAGGTTCAAGAAGTCATTTTTTGAACTATCCAGGAGGGTCAGCCGATGGTTTGCTTCGGCTAGCTCCCTCGTGCGCGCGGATACAGCCTCCTCCAAACAGTCATTCTGCCGCTTCAATGCCTGCTGGAGGGAGTGCAGTTTGAGGTGCGTTTCGACGCGGGCGTGAACTTCTTCGAATTGAAAAGGCTTCGAGATGTAATCCACTGCACCGGAGCGGAAAGCCTTTACTTTGTCTTTGGTCTCGCTCAGGGCGCTGAGGAAAATGACAGGGATGCTTGATAGCTCGCCGGTGGCTTTGAGGCGGTTGCACACTTCGTAGCCATCCATCTCAGGCATGTTGATGTCCAGCAGAATGAGATCCGGCAGCTTCTTCATCGCCGCCGCGAGCGCCAGCCTGCCCCGTGGAAAGGAACGCACTTCGTGTCCTTGCTGCGCAAGTATATCTTCCAATAGTTTCAGGTTGGCGGGATTGTCATCGACCACCATGATGTCGCCGCGACGACCCGGTGACTGCTCGCTTATCGGCAGCAAGCTTCCTCCAGCACTCGCGCCAGGGCATCGTATTCGTACTTGTCCGCAAGCTCTTGAAGAGCCTTTGCGACTCCGGCGTCTTCAGTCTCACCGACCTTGAGGATCAGCCTATCCAGAAGTTTCTTGTTGCCATCAAGGGTTGCATCCCGCAATTCTCCGAGTACCTCCCGCGGTAGTTGCCCGAGCCCCGCCGTGCTCAGGGCAGCCACCGCGGTAAGAGGTTGGCCTTCGGGCGGCTGGTTCGGTTCCTCGTAGTCATAAACAATGTTCAAAAGCGTGCGTATCTTCTCTAGCAGTTCGTCCTCACGGCAGGGCTTCGTCAAGAAATCGTCGGCTCGGGATTGAGAGGCGATGCGACGGTCGCCGTCCATGGCACTGGCTGTCAGAACAACCACAAAGGTTTCCTTTCCGCGAGGATCCGACTTAATTCTTTGAGTTGCCTCTAACCCGTCCATGATCGGCATGTGCATGTCCATCAGGATCAACTGCGGTCTCCACTCTTCCCAGTTTCGGACGGCTGCCTCGCCCTGATCGGCTCCGCGTACAGAAAAGCCAAGGGAAGTTAGCAGCTTCATTATCCAGTCCCGGTTTTCAAACTGATCGTCGACGACCAGGATTCGGGGAATTATGCTTCCGGCCCGTATCCCCATCACGCGGCGTGGAGAGCTTTCGCGGATGGCTACTCCTGATTCCCCACGTTCGATCGGGACCTCGAAGAGAAATATCGAGCCTGTTCCACAGTTGGATGTAACCGTGATGTCGCCCCCCATCAGACGCGCAAAGTTACGGCTAATGGCCAGCCCCAAACCGGTTCCCTCCTGGCTGTGAAGCCCGCGCTTCGTTTGGCTGAACCGCTCGAACAACTGCCTCTGTTCCTCATCCGTCATGCCCGGACCGGTGTCCTCGACGCGGGCTGACAGCCATAGCTGATTGGGGTTCCTTTGTTCCAATACTACGTGCAGCTTAACCAGGCCTCGCGCGGTGAATTTGATTGCATTTCCGAGAAGGTTGATCAGTGACTGCCGTATCTTTCCTTCGTCCGCCGAAACGTAAAGCACGGATTCCCCATCCACCACCATTTCGAATCGTAACGCCTTCGCCTCGGCCCGCAGGCGGAACATCGCGGCGAGATCGTCGAACAGCCTGAAGAGGTCGAATGTCACGGGTTTCAATTCGGTGCGGCCAGACTCGATCTTGGCGAGATCCAGAACCTCGTTTATGAGGGTGAGCAGATGTTCGCCACTTCGGCCGATGATTTTCAGATTCGCTCTCGCGTCCGATCCCAGGGACGGATCCCGCAACATCAACTGCGCATAGCCGAGAATGGCGTTCATCGGCGTACGGATTTCATGAGACATGGTAGACAGGAAGGTACTCTTAGCCTGGTTGGCAGCCTGGGCCTCCGCCGTTGAATATTCGAGCCGCCGATTCAGATTCATGATTTGCTCTTCCACTCGCGCGCGCTCCTGTGCCACGGCGACCGCTTTGGTCAACTCGACATTTTCTTCGCCGACTCTGGAGGCGTGGGCCTCGATTCGGAGTTGTTCGGTCACATCGTTGATGAGAACCAGCCGCGCCGCTACCCCACCGTAAACCAACTCATGGGCAACGGTCTCGACGTCGATCACATCGCCCTGTTTGGTAACATGCCGCCAGCCTTTCGAGTGCTGCAAGGTGTCAGCCCGTTGGGCCAGATCTTTCTCAAGCATGTCCAGATCTTCCAGCGGCCTTACCTGCTTGATGTCCATTTTAAGGAACTCATCGCGCGTGTAGCCATATTTGGCGATCGCCGCATCATTGACGGCGAGAAATTCCAAGGTCGCAACATCATAGACCCACATGGGCTGCGGGTTTCCCTCGAACAGCAAGCGATACTGCTCTTCCGACTTGCGAAGGCTCTCCTCCGCTTGCCGGCGTATGGTGACGTCCCAGCAAACGCTTGTGAGCCGGGATGGCCGTCCACCATTGTCGTAATAGACCTTTCCGCGGACAGCCAGAACCCGGACGGTATCATCCGACCAGACTGCGCGGAATTCCGTATGGTAACCTGCGGCGTGTCCGACCGAAGCGAAGACCTCCTGATGGACGCGTCCACGGTCGTCAGGGTGCAAGATCGCTGAAAATCCCTCGATCGTTTGCGGGAAGCGGCCGATCGGAACACCGAAGAGGCCGTGGCAATTCTCGTCTGCCTCGATGACATCGGGCGCGATGTCCCAACTCCAAACGCCAATTCCGGAGGAGCCCAGCGTGAGACGCAAGCGCTCCTCGCTTTGCGCAAGCTCTTCCAGTGCTTGCTTTCGCGCGGTGACGTCGCGGAAGGCCGCCAGCCCTCCCCGCAGGCAACCGTCGGGATGGCGCAGGGGCCGGCCGCTGACGCTCAGCCATTTTTCTTGAGCGGGGTTGCCAGACCGAGCCAGCATGAGAACATCATCGGTCGCTTCACCGCGGATCGCCCGCATAAGGGGCAGCTCGTCGACAGGGAACGGTGTGATTCCGTCGGGCAGAAGGAGACTGTAAAGGTCGCTCCATTTCTTGGGATCCGATTTCTGGGAGCTCTTTTGCAGAATGCGCTGAGCCGCGGGATTGAAGAGCAGGAACTCACCGTGCTCATTACTCACGATTATCCCGTCATCGATGCTGTCAAAGGTGGTTTGCAGAAGAGCTTTGTGTTGCTGCAGTTCCTCCGCGGCGTATCTCAGATCGCTGTTCCTCGCCAGGACACGCCGGTCCAACTCGTCGTTGGCGCTGTGCAGGACCTCTCTGGCGCGCCGCTGCGTCTCGGCTACTTTGCTGATCAACAGCGACACGCCGATAAACACCAGGAGTTTACTGACTCCGATTGGGGGCACACTCGAAGAGTGCACGGCCGCCAGAGGGAGGCCGACCATCGTGATCAGGCAGGCGAGGGTGCCTGGCCCGTAGCCGCCATACCAGGCTGAGACGAAAGCGGCGAGCAGGTACAAAAAGGCGTACGGGAAATCGTGGCCCTTGGGCAGTATGTGCTGAAGTGCCCCCTGGAGGCACAAGGCCCCGACTATCGAAACAAAGGGGAGCCCGTACCGGAGCGCGGTTCGCGTGACACCGGAGACTTTCCAGAGACGCTTCGATGCGGTCCTTAATCGCCTCCATAGCCTGGAATTAGAAATCAATTCGCGCCCCCAACTGAATCTCACGCGCCCGGGCCGACGACACGATCGTGCCAAAGGCAGGTGAATCAATGGAATTCACAGGGAGGCCAAGATTGGTGTGGTTCAGGGCATTGAAGAAATCCGCGCGCACCTGCACCCGGCGCCCTTCGATCCTTCCCCAGGCAAATGATCGCGAAAGGCCAAGATCGAAGGTACTGCTCCCCGGAGCCCGCAGAATGTTGCGGCCGGCGCTGCCATACGCCTGCGGAGACGGGATAGCAAAGGCGGATGTATCGAACCATTTTCCTATGGACGGCCGCGACGCCGTCAATTCTCCGCTGGCAGTCCGATTGGGCCTGCAGTTGTTGCCCTGGGAATTAATATCCGCACACGACATCAAAATACTGAAGGGCGACCCCGTTTGCGCCACCAAAACCCCACTCAACTGCCATCCGCCCAGCAGGCTATTCGCGGCTGCAGGCAACCTGGCTCCGAAAGCTGCGCCGTGACCAATTGGGATTGACCACACTGCGCTGGCCACAAACCGATGGGTACGGTCAAAGCTGGATAAGCCACGGTCCAGACCGGGGTCTCGCGAGTCCTGCGGGTATTGGCCGCTTGCAGCGGCGGTGTCCGTGCCGTTGCTCTGGTTGTCAATAGCCTTCGACCACGTATATGAACCCAGGAAGTACAGCCCGCTCGAAAATCGCCTTTCCATTTTTGACTGCAGACCGTGATAGGTGGAATGGGCACTGTTCGAGAGCGCGCGGATTTCGCCTAGGGCCGGTCCGAACGGCTGCCTGAGAGCCGGGTTGGTTGGACCCGGAAGCCCAGCATTTATATTGGATGCCGTCAGCAGCCGGTTGCCGCTGGTACCTACGTAGGCTACTTCCCCCATCAGTGAAGGATTGAAGGCGCGCTGCACGGCGAAGCTCCAGGATTGCGAGTACTGATTTCGCCCGTTGGGATCGAGATAGCGCTGGTTGCCGCTGGGGGCGAGGGGTGAGGGCATGACGAGGGCAGGCAGCAGATTGCTGAGTTTGTAAGTGGGCGCGGTAAACGGAAACTGCGTGATGTTGTTCAGATAGTAGAAAGGAATGTTGAATTCGTTGCTATTCAGGACTCCTTCTCCGCCGAGTGGGTCGACAAAACCAATCCCGTAACCGGCGCGAATCACAGTCGATGAACCGCGAGGCACCCAGGCGAGCCCGATTCTCGGCGCCAAGTCGCGGAAATCGGTCTGGATTAGCTGCCGGTTGGTATTGACTCCCGCAACCAGGATCGTTCCCGTGGCCGGATCGAAATTCGAAAGCCGGTCATGCATCTCCGACGGGTACGGCATTATGTCGTAACGCACGCCGATATTGACGGTCAGTCGTGGCGTGAACTTGATGTCGTCCTGCACGTAAAACCCGTAGCGGTTGGAAATCAATCCGACAAGGCCTGGCGGAAACTCGTCGCGCAACACCTGATAGGGCGCGCCGACCAGAAAACTGGCGAACGCGCTGCCTCCCGGTGCTCCCACGGCAGTGCTGGTGGTGAGGTTGAGGAACGTGTAGAAGCCGCGGCCATAGACGAGGTAGCCCGTACTGCCCATCTCGTGCTGGTAGTCCACTCCGGCTCGCAGCAGGTGGATGCCCTTAGCCCACGAGATCTTCTCGCTGAGACTCGAGGCGGTGGACAGGAGGCGGAGCGGAGTAAGAAGGCTGTCGCCCAGATTGAACAGCCCGGAGATCGCCAGACTCGGGAGCCCGGACGTGGCGCTGCTTTGATTGACACCCGGAATGCCGAACTGTTCGGCGAGATTCTGACCATAGTCGGCCTGAGTGAGCGACGTTGCCGCACGATTCAGGCCGACCTTGGCCTCATTGATCAGACTGGGGCCTACCTGCCAGATATGCCCGAAGCCGGCGTTCTGATTGCGTGCATAGGTCGTCCCCGCTCCGAGCAGCGTGCCGCCGAGCGGTTGACCGAAGATCGAAGGCGACATCGCATCGGTGTTCTGGAAAGAGTAGCGCAGAAAGACGCTATTACCCGGGGAAAGTTCGTGATCGGCGCGGAAATCGAAGGAGTGCGTGGCCGATGTGGCGGCGGGCGTTGCCGCATAGTTGTTGAATGGCAGCGGCTGGCCGTTGGCATCGAACTGGTTCGGCTGCGGGAGCATGGCGCTGATTTTGGCTGCGGCCGGATCGATGAGGCCGGCGGGAATGAGGCTGCCCGGGAAGGGCGTGCGAGCGGTAGAAGCGCCGAAGGGATCGTAGATCGGAATCAAGGCTCCGCCGGCGGTTCGCAAGCCGGAGAAGTCTCCCAGGCGCTGAGCGTTCGATGGCAGGCTGGTCACCATGGGGGTGGCTGTATGCGTAATCGTGCCCTGGTAGTCGCCGAAGACGAAAGTCTTGCCACGCCGGATGGGGCCGCCAACAGCTCCGCCAAACTGGTTGTATCGGAGCGCATTCTGAGGTTGACGGGTCGCGTTGGAGAAAAAATTCGCTGCGTCCAACGCATTGTTTCTGAAGAACTCGAATAACGATCCGTGCCATTGGTTCGTACCGGACCGCGACTGCAGATTGATGACTCCGCCAGCCACATCTCCAAACTCGGCGGAGTAAGCTCCCGACTGGACGGAGAACTCGCGGACAGCGTCGATGGGAATATTAAAGCTGTTCCCACGCCCTTGCGCGGACGAAGTGGTCGAGATACCGTCGACCAGATACAGGTTAGCCTTCGACCGCTGTCCACTTATGTTCACGGAATTCGGTGAACCACTTTCTCCCGGCGCACCCGGGTTCACACCGGCACTAAGGACGATGAGTTGCTGCCATTGGCGGCCGTTCAGCGGGATCTCGGAGACCTGTTTACTCGCGATGATTTGCGAAAGCTGCGAGCTCTCCGTGGAAAGCAACTGCTCTCCAGAGGCGTCCACGTGGATTGAGTCGGACCTGGTACCCAGGGACAGGGCAAAGTCGACGCGCACCGTCTGATTTACCTGAAGCTCGACAGGGCCAAAGACGGTAGTCTGGAAGGAATCCTTCGTCGCGGTCAGAAGATACGACCCCGGAACCAGGGTGGGCGTGGTGTAGAGCCCCTCGCTATTCGACGTCACGGGCACTCCGGTACCGTTGTCGGTCGATCGGATCAGGATGATCGCCTGCTGGATTACCGCGTTTGACGAATCACGAACCTCACCCCGAAAAATGCCACCAGAAGTCTGCGCGACACCTACGGCTGACGCCAGCACACCAATCAAGCAACATCGCCACGTGACTGATACGGATCTCTCCCAACGCTCCAACATTGCGATTCTCCTCCTAAGCCAAGATGACCTACCATCGAGAACTGCGTGGTTCGCGATGCAACGAGTTTGGACTACGGAGGCTGAACGGCCAGCCTGCTGCGGATGCGCGCATGATTGGACAATGTGGTCGGAGTCCCAAGCCGACTTCAACGGTTGAGTACACTCCACAGACTGGAACACAACAAACGACCGCCTCGTGAGCTTCCAGGTGAGCCGTGGCAATCCTACGGCATTATCGGTGTCACGAGCTTTGCCCACGCCCGGGGACAAAAAGGCGCGGTTCTGATCGTTACGCACAGGATAGTAAGACTTTGTCCCATCAGCCGGCGGAAGCTTTTGCCTGACCGCTGCCACCCGCCGCACCCCGAATGATAAATCGCGGGCCATCTGGTCATCATCGGTGATTCTCCGTATTCTGCAGGTAGCTCTTTGGTTAACCCGAACATATAGCTTCGGCGAAGTGGCCTCCGCTGACGGGCTGCGTTCGTCGTGCCCGTGCGGACTTTGAACGCCGGCCTAACAGCAAATACTTCAATGCGGAGCGCGGTGTTACCTATTACAACTTCACCAGCAATCCGTTCCCCGTCACGGCATCGTCGTTCCCGGCACATTGCGCGACTCGCCGCAAGCTTTCCTTGATCAGCCAGAATTGGGACGACATGTTGTGCGTGGCTAGTTCCCTGGAGATTATGATAAAGAGACCATGCAATATACACGTTTAGGATCGACCGGGCTCAAGGTGTCGCGCATCTGCCTGGGGACCATGACCTACGGTTCCAAAAAGTGGCGCGAATGGGTGCTCGATGAGGCGGAGAGCCGGCCATTCATTCA
>PMTT01000125.1:32080-35004 GCA_003167275.1 Bryobacterales bacterium
CGCGCGCTCAAGGATTTCGGCCCTTCCCGCGACCGCGTGGTCATCGCCACCAAGGTCTTCAACCCCATGGGGGACGATCCCAACCAGCGCGGGCTCTCCCGCAAGCACATCCTGCACGCCATCGACGACAGCCTCGAGCGCCTGGGAACGGATTACGTCGACCTCTACCAGATCCACCGCTTCGACTACGAGACGCCCATCGAGGAGACCATCGAAGCGCTGGATGAAGTGGTCAAGATGGGGAAGGCGCTCTATATCGGAGCGTCCTCCATGCAATCCTGGCAATTCGCCAAGATGCTCTACAAAGCGGACGAAATGGGCTGCTCGCGGTTCGTGAGCATGCAGAACCACTACAACCTGGTCTACCGCGAGGAGGAGCGCGAGATGCTCCCGCTGTGCCGCGAGGAAGCGATCGGATTAATTCCGTGGAGCCCGCTGGCGCGCGGATTCGTCATGGGCAACCGCCGCCGGGAGGACCGCGGCGGCGACACCGTGCGCGCCAAGACCGACGACTACGCGCGCGACTTGTACTATCAGCCATCGGACTTCGATGTGGTGGACCGAATTACCGAAATCGCCCGGAAGCGCGGCATCTCCAATGCGCAGGTCGCGCTGGCCTGGGTCCTGCAGCAGCCCGGCATCACGTCGCCGATCGTGGGCGCGAGCAAGATGCATCATCTGGAAGATGCCGTGGCCGCGCTCGACGTGCGCCTGGATGAGGCGGAGTTGAAGGCGCTGGCCGAACCCTACCAACCCCACAACGTGCTCGGCCATTCCTAAGCTCCAAGGCCGGCGAGTACAATCGGGTGAGTATGCACCGACGCGCTTTTCTGACCGCTACCGGCGGGGCGACCGCCCTGCTCGCCATGCCGCAGGACGAAAACAGGTCCGAGTTTACGACGCTCTTCGACGGAAAGTCGCTCGACGGCTGGTCCATACGGGACGGGTCGGAAGCCGCCTTCTACGTGGATGACGGGGCTATCGTCGTGCACGAGAGTGACGGCTATCCGGCGTGGTTGCGGTCTGCCCGGCAATACGAGAACTTCGATTTCCGCGGGGAGTTCTTCGTCAAGGGATGGATCAACTCCGGCATCTATCTGCACGCGCCCGAACACGGCCGGAACATGTGGTGCGGCATGAAGATCAACATCTTTCACGACGTGGATCGAAAGCCCGCGCCGGAATCCATGGGCTCGATTTTTCCGCTGGTGCCCCCGCTCAAGGTCAACGTCAAGAATCAGGGCGAGTGGAACACTTTCCGCATCCTGATGGATTGGCCGCGCTTGCAAGTCTGGACCAACGGGGAGCTGGTCCAGGATCTGGATGTGGAGACCGTGCCCGACCTGCGCCACCGCTTGCGCAGCGGCTATCTGGGACTGGAGTCACTGTCCTATCCCATCCGCTTCCGCAATCTCGGCGTCCGCGAGCTGCCGGCGAAGGTCGCCTGGACGCCGCTCTATGAGACCCCGCAGGATCTCGCGAAATGGCACGTATCGGATGGCAAACCGGTGTTCGAGGCGGTCGGCGGTGTACTCCACTCCGATGGCGTCGGCCACTTTGCGACGCTCGACAAGTTCCGCGATTTCGAATTGCAGATGTACGTCCGGCATGCGTGGCATCACAATGGCGGCGTGCTCTTCCGCACCGCCGGCACCGGATCGCGCGGACGGCACTATGAGATCCAGCTACACGACGTGGAAGGCGCGCACTATCCCACCGGGTCACTCTATTCGGTCAAACGCGGACTCTATCCGCGGATTGAGCCCGGCCAGTGGTGGCTGCTGCAACTGCGCGTAAAAGACGCCACGTGCCTGGTCCGCATCAACGGCGAGACAGTCACGGAATACGACCGCCTGGACAACCTCGACGAAGGCCCGATTGAACTCCAGGCACATGACGCCGGCCGCTGGACGGAGTACAAACACATCCTCGTGCGGCGGATCTGACGATTGCCTACCCGCCGGCGATCGCCCCTACGATCAAAAAAGGCTCCGCCCCCGACGCGACAGGCTCGGGCAGCGGGGCGTCAACCGGATCATGCGACAGATCCTCCTCGCAAGCGAAGAAGCGCACGAACGGCCGGCGCTCTCGCGTGACGTAGTCACGGAGCGTGCCCGATAGCGTGGGATAGCGAGCCTCCAGCGCGTCGAGCACCGAGCACACCGTAGCGGGGCCTTCGACTTCCAGTTCCACCTCGCCCGAGACCTGCGCCAGCGTCCGCAGATGTGCCGGGAGTATGACTCGGATCATGAGATCGTCTGGACCTCTACGGAAAGCACGGCCGGAAGATCCCGGACGATGGGAGCCCAACTGTCTCCGGCGTCGGCCGAACAGTACACCTGCCCGCCGGTAGTGCCGAAATAGATGCCGCACGAATCCAGTGAGTCGACGGCCATCGCGTCGCGCAGCACGTTGACATAGCAGTCACTCTGCGGCAGACCCTTGCTGAGTTCCTCCCACTCGTTTCCGCCCGAACGGCTGCGGTACACGCACAGCTTCCCATCCGGCGGATAGTGTTCCGAGTCGCTCTTGATGGGGACCACGTAGATGGTTTCCGGCTCGTGCGCGTGCACGTCGATGACGAACCCGAAATCGGTCGGCAGGTTCCCGCTCACCTCGTGCCACGAGTCGCCGGCGTCGTCGCTGCGCATGACGTCCCAGTGCTTCTGCATGAACAGCACCCCGGGGCGCGACTGGTGCATGGCGATGCGGTGAACGCAGTGGCCGACCTCGGCAGTCGGATTGGGCATGTATGGAGAGTGCAGGCCGCGGTTGATCGGCTGCCAAGTCAGGCCGCCGTCGTCCGTACGGAAGGCGCCGGCAGCCGAAATCGCGATAAAGATCCGCTGGGGATCGCTCGGATCCAGCAGGATCGTGTGCAGGCACATCCCGCCGGCGCCAGGCTGCCAGTGGGGACCCGAACC
>PMTT01000445.1 GCA_003167275.1 Bryobacterales bacterium
CCCGCAAATGGCCAATCTCCAGGCACAGGCATTCTTGCCTGTGTTGCTTTTTCTTGCCTCAGAAACCCACACAGGCGAGAATGCCTGTGCTACCTCACTTTGCGCTACTTTGAAATCATGCACCCGGCCGATCTTGTCAAGCTCGATGCGCTGCCGCTCCACTCGCGGACGCCTGTCGAGTGGGGACGCGCGGTCCTGGCCGAACCCATCAGCCTCTTGATCGACCATGCCTTTCTCGAAAAGAAAGCGGCCAACAACGCCATGGAACTGCTCACCCGCTGGCCCAACGATTGGACCGAAGGGTGGGTCGAGACCATGGCGGGCGTCGCGCGCGACGAAACGGCTCACCTGGCGCAGGTCATGCGCCTGCTGCTCGATCGCGGCGGGCGGCTCGACCGGACCCACAAGAACTCCTACGCCAACTCGCTCCGCCTCCTCGTGCGGAAAGGCGAGCCCGCCGAAGTCCTCGACCGGCTATTGGTTTCGGCCCTTATCGAGGTCCGCTCCTGCGAACGGTTTGCGGTGCTCGCCGACGCGTCCGAAGATGCGGAGCTGGCGGGCTTCTACCACGCCCTCTTCTCCTCCGAGTTTGGCCACTACAAGGTCTTTCTGAAGCTCGCCTGTCAGATCGCCGGCAAGAAGGCAGGCGAGGCGCGCTGGCAACAACTGCTCGCATCCGAGGCGCAGATCCTGGCGTCCCAGGGCCCCGGTCCGCGCATCCACTCCGGCTTCCCCGGAGCACCGGAAACCACGCCATGAGCACTTCCTCCACACCCAAATTCATCCCCACCACCGGCGAACTCAGCAGCCTGAAGCGCGATCTGCGTTTTCATCCAGCCGCCACCTCCAATCCCAAGACTCTGTCGGCCGAACAGATCTCCGCCTTCAATCGCGACGGTTATTTGAAAGGAATTCGGATTTTCAACCGGGAGGAGATCGCCGCCATCGCCCGCTACTTCGA
This sequence comes from Bryobacterales bacterium, assembly GCA_003167275.1. Classification (GTDB taxonomy): domain Bacteria; phylum Acidobacteriota; class Terriglobia; order Bryobacterales; family Bryobacteraceae; genus JAIQFL01. The sequence continues at coordinate 962 of PMTT01000445.1, forward strand.
CGATCTTCTGGCCCGGACCCTGGCTGCCGGCGGCGACAGCTATTCCATCAGCACCGCCCATCTGCGCCACGGACGCGTCTACGACCTGCTCACCGATCCGCGCATCGTTGCCTGCGTTGCCGACCTGCTCGGCGAAGATGTCATCGCCTGGGGTTCGCATTTCTTTTGCAAAATGCCCGCCGATGGGAAGCGCGTCTCCTGGCATCAGGATGCCAGTTACTGGCCGCTCACACCTTCCAAGGCCGTCACTGCCTGGCTGGCGATTGACGATGCCACTGTTGAAAATGCCTGCATGCGATTTATCCCTGGCTCGCACCGTCTGGGTCATTTGACTTACACGCTGAGCGAACACGACGAGGCCAATGTACTGAATCAGACCGTAGCGGGAGTCGAGGAACTAAGCCAGCCTGTCGACATCGAACTAAAGGCCGGCGAGATATCCCTTCACAGCGATCTGCTGCTGCACGGTTCCGAAGCCAACCAGTCGGACCGCCGACGCTGCGGCCTCACGCTACGTTATTGTCCGGCCGATGTAAGAGCGTCGTTGGGTTGGAACGCAAAGGGTGTCGTCGTGCGCGGTGCGGATCAGTCTGGTCATTGGGTCAATTCACCCCGCCCGCAAACGGACTGAAAATCACTCCTGGGAAATGTAGTTCGCCCGCACCGGAAAGAATCTCCAAAAAGTTTCTAAAGGGTTGCTTATTTCGGATAGATAGGTATAAAATCATGTATCGGTACGGTCGCAGTCCGCACCGGTCCTCTGTTGCCGCATCTGGCGACACGTTCGTCAGTTACGGCAGAGTCTAGACGCTGTTACGCAAAGAACCGTCCCGTAGTGTGCCCAGCCGAACCGGTGGGTGCCCGGCCCGGTCCCGCTCTCACGCAGTACTCAGGCGAAATCGCTGAGGCCTTAGGTTGGCCCGCGGTGCCCTTGCGCCCGCGGCTGAAAGCGGAGCAAGTCGATGTCTCCCAACGAGATACAGCAACCTTTTGATTCGATTGAGAGTGCCCAAGACTTCATGAACGTCCTCGCGGAGATCATCCTGGACGAAATGAAGGATCTCAAACGCGACTACGATTTGGCCATGCGCGACGGCGAGGAGCGTCGCGGACGAGCTCTTGAGCTTGCCATGTTCAAGCTGAAAACACTGTGCTGCTACGTACAGAAAAGCAAGAGAACCTTGAACGATCTCCGCATGCTGCGTCGGCTGATCCTAAATGAAAGGCTCACCGTCGACCAACTCGCGGCTATGTAACGCCGGCGGTCGTGCCGCCGGGTTCTTAAACTCCGTGTAAGTTTTCGCCGAGGATCGAGCATGATAGCGGAAGGTATGAGTTCCATCGCGCAGGCGACTTATTGGTCTGTACCGGGACATATCTTATTCTTATTCCTGCACCTATTAGGCCTCGCCTGCTTTTCCTATATTGTGGCCCGCCGCATGGCGCCGCTCGTTCGAGGCCAGCGGGATTTCCGCTTTGACCGGCCATTGGCCCGCTTGGAAAACGTCTTGCAGTTTTGGCTCGCGCAGTGGAAGCATCCCCGCTTTAAGACCGCCGGAACCATCCACATTCTCATTTTTGCGGGCTTCCTGATCCTGGCCGCTCGCGCTTTCTCCCTGCTCATTCTGGGAGTCTCCGACCACTTCGCGATGCCGGGATTTTCGGGGCGCGCGGGACACATCTACGATATCGCCAAGGACTATGCCGCAACCGTGGTCCTGCTCTGCATGATCGTTGCCGCCATTCGACGGGGAATCGTCAAACCGGCGCGGTATCGGGTGCCTGCAAAGTTCGGCAAAGACCACACGCCCGATGCCATCTTCCTGTTAGCGCTGATCGCAATCCTGATGTTGGCCGACGGCCTCTTTGCGGCCACTCAGGCTGCCAGCCAGTATCAATCAGGCCAGCCTGTAGAGTTTCTGGCTGCCTTTTCTCTGCCCTGGATCTTGAAGAATGCCCTCATCGCCACTCCCCAGGCGGCCCTTTGGAATCTCCATGTCGGCGCCTATATGGTGCATGAGCTGGCCTTCTTCTTTTTACTCTGCTACCGGCCCTTTGGAATCCAGTTCCACGTGGAGACGTCGCTCTTCAGCATNNGACTTCACCTGGAAGCACATGCTGGATTTCTATTCCTGCGCCGATTGCGGCCGCTGCTCCGACCAATGCCCCTCCAATGCCGTGGGAAGACCGCTCTCGCCGCGGTTCCTCACCCTCAAGGCGCGCGACTACAGCTATCGGCACTATCCCGTCTTCGGCCGCGCCACAGAGAGTGAGCCGCTCATCGGCGGAATTTACTCCGAGGATGAAATCTGGTCCTGCACCACCTGTGGCGCGTGCGAGGCAGAGTGCCCCTTGTTAGTCGAGTATATCGATAAGATCGTCGACCTGCGGCGGGGCATGGTCGATGAAGGCAAGGTGCCCCAGTCGCTTCAAAAGCCGCTGAAGGCCCTGGAGAGTCGCGGCAATCCCTACGGCAAGTTGGACAAGAAGCGGGCGGACTGGGTAAAGAACAAAGAGTTCCAGCAGTCCTGCGAAGTCAAGATCCTGAACGGAAACCATACTGCCGACACTTTGTATTTCGTCGACAGCATCACTTCCTACGATGACCGGATCCAGTCGATAGGGCGCGCGACCTCCCGGATTCTCCGGCGCGCCGGAACGAACTTCGGCATCCTGGGCGCCGCCGAAAAGGATAGTGGCCATGAGGTCCGGCGGTTCGGCGAAGAGCTGCTGTTCATGGCCTTGCGGGACCACAATGTGGAAGCCATTCAGGCGTCCGGAGCCTGGCGGATTGTGACCGCCGACCCGCACGCCTATAACGCGCTGAAGCACGACTACCGGAATGTGCCCCCTGTGGAGCATATCAGTCAATTCATCGCCAGGGAAGTAAAGGCCGGCACACTTCGACTAACTCCGGTAGAAGATCATAGTAAGGTTTTCACCTACCATGACCCGTGCTATCTGGGCCGGCATAATCAGATTTACGACGCCCCCCGTGAGGTGCTCGACGCGATTCCTGGCCTAAAGCGAGTCGAAATGAGCCGATGCCGCGACCGCTCGTTCTGTTGCGGCGGCGGCGGACTGGCCCTGTTCTACGAACCGAAAGAGGACCAGCGGATGGGCGTCAAGAGAGTCCAAATGGCCGCCGAAGCGGGAGCCAATGTGATCGTGACCGCCTGCCCGTTTTGCATGGTGAATATCGAAGATGCGATCAAAGTCGCCGGCATGGAAGGAAAGATGACCGCCATCGACCTGGCAGAACTGGTCGAAAGTAGGACAGACGATCGTTTTGTGTCGTCTGTCACAGCCGGCCTCGTGGGGCATGCTTGAGCTTGCCCGGCCAATAGGGAGAGTGAACATGGAAATTCTAGTTTGCGCCAAACGAGTACCCGACACGTCGGAGAACGAAATTGAGCTCAACCGTGCCGGGAACGATATCGAACGTGACGACCTGGTGTATTCGGTGAACGAACCGGACAATTACGCGGTCGAAGAAGCCCTGCAGATCGTCGATCGGGCCGGCGGACAAGTAACCGTAGTCACGGTCGGCGGCGACGAGGACGAAGAAATCCTGCGCCGGGAGATGGCCATGGGCGCACACCATGGCGTGCTGCTCTCAGACGAGGCCTTCAACGGCTCGGACGGCAAGGGCATCGCCACGATTCTCAAAGCCTTCGTCGAGAAAGGCCACTACGACCTGATCCTGACCGGTGTCCAGGCAGAAGACGCGGGCGCCCAGGTCGGTGGGATGCTCGCGGCCATGCTGGACTATCCCTTCGCCTCCCTGGTGAATTCCATTGAAGTTCAAGACGGCGGGACCCTGAAGATCAGCCGCGAAATCGAAGGCGGCAACAAAGAAATGAACGCCATCGATCTTCCGTGTGTACTCTCCATTCAGACGGGCATTAATGAACCCCGTTACGTGGGAATGCGGGGCATCCGCCAGGTGGCCTCGCGGACCATTCCGGTCTTCGACGCATCCGGCCTCGGTGTGAGCGAAGACGCTGTGGGAAAAGCCGCCGCGAAAGTGAAGCGAGTCGACTACTTCGTGCCTGCCGCGGGTAAAGGCGCAGAGATGCTCGCGGGCAGCCGGGAGGAAATCATCGACCGACTGATCGAGTTGATGAAAGCCAAAGGAGGATTAAACTAATGCCTCAAATCTTTGCCTACATCGCACACAAAGGCGGCGTCACCGACGATTCGGTTGTCGAGTTACTCGCCGCGGCAAGCAAGATAGACCCTGCCCATCCACCTGTTGCCATTGCCGCCGGTTGGGGCGCGGGTCTGGACGCCGTGTGTGAGAGTCTCCGTGATTCCTATGGTGAGATCTGGAAGGTCGCCAATGAGTCACTGGCGTACCCCAATGCCGAACTAGTCCGCAAGGCACTCGTACAGGTCCTGCCGCAAGGCAGTATCTTATTAGTCCCGCACTCGCATTTCGGAGTGGACCTCTCTCCGGGCCTTTCCATCAAGCTCAATGCCGCTTATGTCTCAGACGTCCTGGACATCGAAGCCGTCCAAGGCTCCACGTTGAAGCTAGTCCGCCAGGAGTTCGGCGGACAAGTCAGCACCCACGT
>PMTT01000949.1 GCA_003167275.1 Bryobacterales bacterium
CTGCTGAATTTTGCGCCGGAAAGGAGCTAAGGATAGTCGCCGAACAGGGTATTCACGTGCAACTGCCCGTCCGCGTCGAATTCGGCCGGGAACAGGCCGAGGCGCCGTTCGAAATCGTGCTTCACCGAGATTCGCATGGTGGCAATGTGCCAGTAGCGCCCCTGCTTGTCGGCAAAAGTAGCGCTGTGGCCAGCGGCGGCGATGAATCCCGTGGGCTTATGAGAGAACGGGCTGTACGGCGCGTAGGTGAATGGTCCGCGGGCTCGCCGAGGTGTAGACACCGTCCGCATAGCCGCGGAATTCAGTCCCTGGGGCGGCATATTGCAGGTAGTACGTGCCGGCGTGTTTGGTCATCCAACTGCCCTCGAGCCAGGGACCCTCCTGAAAACCGGGTCCGGTGGGCGCTCCCAGATTGTCCTCGCCGCGCCGTTCCCACCCGTGCCGCGCGTAATCCGCACGGAAGCAGACCCACGGCTGTCCGACGGGACGGAACTGATTCTTGGAGTCCAACTCCATGCCGGATATCGCGCCGTTGTATGACAAGCCATAGTAGAGATACACTTTGCCATCGTCGTCGGCGAACAGGTCGGGGTCGCCCACGTCGAAGGGCTTGCCGAGGGATTCCCACTTGCCGGTTTTGGGGTCGGCCGCACGGTACAGGCCGATATTGCAGGCGGTGTAGTACAGCGCGCCATCCAGCACCATCACAGCAGGAGCATAAGCTTCGATCGGAAGGCCTTCCGGCTTCACGAATTTCCAGTCCACCATGTCCGCGGAATGCCAATATCCGCCGGATTTGGACGCAAACAGATAGTAGTCGTCCTTGAACAGGACGATGACCGGATCGGCGGCCTCCCGCCGGCTCGGAGAATCGAGCACGAAGCGGTAATCGATGTTGATGGGGTTGGCGAAGGTGGCCGGCCTGTCAGGGGGCACGGCCATCATGAAGGAAGCCGCCGCGATTGTCAGCGCCAGGCAGAAAAGGAGCAACGGCCGGGAGATCGAGCGGACGCTCTTGCGGCGGGGATCCGGCGTGTCGGACGGACAGGGACATGGCACGATAATGACCTCTCACCCACCCGTTCACTTGGAGGCGGATGTGTAAGCGCAATGTAAGAACCCGGCTGTTCCTTGTAGGATGTGTACTGCTTGCGGCTCAAACTGTCTTCGCGCAAACCGTGGGGTCGATCGCGGGCGAAACCAGGGATGCCACGGGGGCGAGCGTACCAGGGGCGAGCATCAGCCTGACGAACATCGCCACCAACGCAGTGCGAATGGCGGCCACCAACGAGGCTGGCGCCTACGCCTTTCCTTCACTTGCCCCCGGAGTCTATGTGGTCAAGGCTGAGAAGCCCGGCTTCAAGACTTTGATCCGGAATCAGGTGGAAATCCAGGTCCAGCAGAATGCCCGCATCGATTTTGAGTTCGAAGTCGGGCAACTCTCCGAATCCGTCGAAGTGAAAGCCAGCGCGGCCATCGTCACCGAGAACGCCACCGTCGGTACGGTGATCGAAAACAAGCGCATCGTCGAGTTGCCGTTGAACGGGCGGAACTATCTCCAGTTAGTCTCCCTGGCGCCGAACGTATCGACCGGGTTCTCCACCCAGGGGCAGGCGGGAGCGCGCCAGGGTGGAATTCGCTCTTCCCAGACGATTTCGGTCGCCGGCCAGCGAACCAATTTCAATCACTACACCCTCGACGGGGTGGAGAACACCGACCCGAACTTCAATACCTTTGTGGTCATGCCTTCGGTGGACGCGCTCCAGGAATTCAAGGTGCAAACCGGGATTTACCCCGCGGAGTTCGGCCGCATGACTACGCAGATCAACGTACTGACCAAGTCGGGCACAAATCAGTACCACGGCTCGGCGTTTGAGTTCCTTCGCAACGACAAACTGGATGCCACCAGCTATGCGTTCACCGCCCTCCGGCCCGTCAAGGACCCGTTCAAGTGGAACCAGTATGGATTCACCCTGGGCGGACCGGTCTGGCTGCCCAAGATTTTCAACGGCAAGGACAAGCTGTTCTTCATGGGGAACTACGAGTCGTTCCGGAAACGGGGAAGCACCACCGGCCTGTTCTCCCTGGCGCCGGCAGCATTTCAAAGCGGAGACTTTTCCACCCTGGCCAATCGAATCTACGATCCTCTTTCCCGAGCTCAGGCGGCGGATGGAAGCTTCACGGGGACGCCGTTTCCAGGCAACGTCATTCCGGCCAACCGGATCAGCCCGGTTTCGAAAAAGCTCCTCGAGTTCTACAACACCCCCACCTTGCCGGGGGTAACCAACAACTTCGTGCAAGCTTTGGGCCGGCCGCAGAATCGCGATCAGTTTATCCTGCGCCTGGATTATGTCGAGTCCGCCAAATCCACCTGGACCGGCAGGTATAGCTGGGGCGACGAAAATGAGTCCAGCCCCGGCCTCAACCAGAACGGCACAAAGCTGGTCACCAACCTCGAACAGTATATGGGAACCAACACCCGGATTCTCTCGCCTTCCGTGGTTACCGAGACGCGCTTCGGCTACCCCCGCTTTTACAATTCAGTAGGAACGCTGCTGGCCTTCCAGCGCAACGTGGTGGACGAGTTGGGAATCCCCGGCCTGAAAGGCGGCGACCCGGTATCCTGGGGCATTCCCGCCATCAGCATCCCCAACTACCAGGGCATCAGCGACAGCACCGACGGACCGTTCGAAAACAAAAACAGCACCCTACAGTTCCTGAACAACACTTCGATCGTGCGAGGCAAGCACGCCTTGCGGTTCGGCGGGGAGATCCGCAAAGATCAGTTCAACCAGGTGGGAAACCAGTATGGCCGCGGCAGCTTTACCTTCTCGACCACGCCGACGCAGGATCCCAAGGCGCTGACGGTCAGCGGCCTGCCCCAGCAGGGCGACGCATTCGCCTCCTTCCTGCTTGGGAACGTCACGCTGACCGAAGTGGCCGCGCAGATCGCCGCCGTTCAGTTCCGCGCCACCGACTTCGCATTCTACCTGGATGACGTTTGGAAACTCAGCCCGACGCTCACCATCTCCATGGGACTGCGTTACGAGAACAACCCGCCGTGGGAAGACATATCCGGCAACCTGACCACCGTCTTCTTCAACGCGTTCGACAACACGCCAAACGTCACCGACCAGAGCCGCTACCCGGTCTTTCTCCGCCAGGGAAAAAGCTCGGGCGACCCGTACGCGGGACTGAAGGTTCGTTGGCCCAACATTCCGCTGGTTCAGGATGGTCGGCTGGGCAACCGCCTCGTGCAACGCGACAACAACGATTTTGCCCCGCGACTTGGAATCGCCTGGGCTCCCAACTCCAAGTGGTCGATTCGTACCGGCGCGGGCATGTTCTATAACCAGGACCAAGGCAATCCACGCTTCGACGTGGCGCGGAACGCAGCCGGGCCAACCCGCAACGACGACAACCCGAACTTCCCGGCCGAAACCTGGTCGAACGGTGCGGCCAGCCTGGCCGGCTCAGTCGCCAATATCCTGACGCCGCAGGCCTTCTCGAATAAGTTCGACCGCCGCACACCGTACACGTATCAATGGCTATTTAACGTGCAGCGGCAGCTTTCGACGGACCTCGTATTCGAAGCCGGTTACCTCGGCTCCGTCAGCCGCCATCTGGAATCCTACCGGGGGGTGAGCGCCGCTGTGCCTGGTCCAGGTACCGTTGCCAGCCGTTCGCCATACCCCAATTGGGGTCTCCTGGTGCTGGTGGAAGACGGGGGCCGCGGAAACTACAACTCGCTGGGAACCAAGCTGACCAAGCGCTACTCGAGTGGCTTGACGGCGCTGGTGTCTTACACGTGGTCGAAGTCGATCGACACCACCAGTGGAATCCGGACCTCCGACACGGACACCCTGTTCTCGCAGGACGGCCGGTGCATGCTCTGCGACCGCGGCCCGTCGGCATTCGACAACCGGCACCGCCTGGTGATCTCCGGCCTGTACGACCTTCCGGTGGGCAAGGGCAAGAAGGTAAACATCGGCAATCCCGTCCTCAACGCGGCGATCGGCGGCTGGCAGTTCGGAGGCATTTCCACCTGGCGCTCGGGATTCCCCATCAACCCCACCGCCGGCGTGAACCGCGCCAACACCAACATCAACAACGACCGTCCGGACGCCACGGGGCAAAGCGTACACGTCGACACCTCGACCACCGAACGCTGGTTCAATACGGGGGCGTTCGCCCTGCAGCCGCTTTATCAGTTCGGCAATGCCGGGCGGAACTCCGTCACGGGACCTGCTGGCTTCATTCTGGATTCGAACCTGCAGAAGAACTTCCGCCTGAAGGAATCGCACGAAATCCAGTTCCGGTGGGAGGCGTACAACCTGCTGAATCATCCTGTGTGGGGATTCCCGACTACGAATTTCAGCAGCCCGAACTTCGGCCGGATCACTTCGACGGCGATCAGCATGCGCCAGATGCAGTTTGCTCTCAAGTACGTATTCTGATGAGACTCTCGTTCCGAACGGCGATCCTTCCGACCCTGATCCTCGCCTGCGCCGGCTCCGTGCCGGCGCAGGACAACGAGACCTGGCACGAGCCCTTCTCTCCCCACCGCGTGGTCGGCAACGTCTATTACGTGGGCACCAGAGGGCTCGCCTCGTTCCTGATCACCACACCCGACGGCCACGTCCTGATCAACAGCGGACTGAAGAGTTCCGTGCCCATGATCCGGGCCAGCGTCGAAAACTGGGATCACAACGCCGGCAGCGCCCTGGTCAAGCAACTGACCGGCGCGAAATACCTGGTCATGGAACAGGACGTGGCGGTCACCGAAGACGGCGGAAAGTCGGACTTCGAGTACGGCGCGATGCCCTCGTCCCTATACGAGCCGGCCAAGGTCGATCGAGCTCTTCACGATGGCGACGAGGTGAAACTGGGCGGGTCTACGCTGAAGGCCCATCTCACTCCGGGGCACACCAAAGGCTGCACCACCTGGACCATGACGGTTCAAGAGGGGGGCAGAAGCTATGACATTGTGATCGTGGGCAGCCCCAACGTGAACGCCGGCTACAAGCTGGTAAATAATGGCCGGTACCCGGGCATCGCGGAGGACTTCGCCCGCACGTTTCAAACGCTCAAGTCCCTGCACTGCGACATTTTTCTGGGGGCGCACGGAGACTATTACGGGATGGAGGGCAAAGTTGCCAGGATGACCGCCGCCGCACCCGACGTGTTCGTCGACCCGGACGGCTACCGTGCCTACGTGTCGGAGAGACAGCAGGCATTCTTGGCGGCGCTCGAACGGCAAAAGAAGTGAAGGGGTGGCGAGGATGAGCTGTGTGGATCGGAATGGGCCGGACGAACGTGATTCTGGACAAGCTGCTGGCCGCGGGGGAAGGCAAGGCCATGATCGTGGTCGATGGAAACCAGCGCCGTGGGTGGCCCACTCGCCGAGCCAAGCGGGATTCCCGGCCTAAGCACTCATCGTCTCCTGGTAGCAGCAGGCGGCCCAGGAGGATTTACGCCCGATTCCTCGGGTTGCTCCACCATCGGCATGGCCGTGGCCCGTGGCATGCCGGGCAACGCCAGCAGAGGAACCGCCGAATTCTCCAAACTCTGGCGAAAAACTCCCTACGAGGCCGTCGCCGCTTCCCCATGGTCTTTTAGGACTCACGGGTTTTTGCTTCCAAGTCCTCCTGCACGCCTGCTGCTACCAGGAGACGATGAGTGCCGAACGGGCCGAGATTCTGCTTACCCGTTGGCGGCTTTCGCCATGCCCTCGGCCGCTGCCGGCGTCGTGGTGATCTTCCGCTTGTGGTGCGATTTCGGGTTGAACGCGTTTTTCCACCCTTCCCGCACAACGTTATTTGCCCTCCATCACTGTGCTGCCGGACGTTGCGCCAGCGCAGATTGCAGGCTTCGGAGACACGCAAACCGGCCCTGTGAATCAAACAAAGCAAAAGCTGGTCGCGTTCTTTGGCATCCGCCGCCAGGAGCCTGCCAACCTCGGCCTCACCGACAATCCGTTCCGCCCAGACGTTGCTCGTAAGCTGGTAACGTCAGCTCCTCAGCGGGATTGGCGGGCAGATAGCGCGTCCTGCAACAGAATGAAAACAAGCTGTTTACGGCTGCCAGCGCCCGAACACGAGAGACCGGAGCCAGTTCGTCACTGATTAGGGATTGGTCGAAATCCTGGAGGTCGCCAAGTCCGATGTCATTCAGCGGCTTGCCGGCGAACGCCATGAGGCGGTCAGCATCACGCCGGTAGCCTGAACGCGTATGGGTGCTGGTCTGGCTGTTCAGCCAAAGCCCCAAAGTGGTTGAATCGGAAGGAGTTGAGGATAACATTACCGTCCTTATGGAGTGCTCCAGTCAATGTCATGCCTCACACTGTTGTGGAGAAGGTTTGCGAATCGCCCCGAGCTTAATCATGCCGCAATTTTCGATTTCAGCGATTCGAATGCCCTATGAGAAGACGCTATGTGCGTCGGCGGAATTGTTCCTTTTTTGACGCGACAGTAAAACCGCGCGGAAGATCGACAGACCCGAATGGCTTTTAACAAAACTTAAAGATCCGCGCTCCCCAATTCGGCTACTGTAATCATATTGCAACAAAAGGTAAGTTCATGCCTCCGGATGGGAAGGATACCGGGGAACTTCTTAGCTCAAGCCAACGAGAGCTCCACGAATTGGGTCCGCCCACTTCTATCGGCAATGAGGGCATCGCAGAGACCCGTTACGCTGAGAATCGTCACAACGGCTACAGACCGAATGGCAGATTTGATGTGTCGTGGATAAGGTCATGTTAAAAAAACAGACTTTCGCTTTGAGCATCGGAGTGATTCTCGCAGCGACCGGCGTTATGCAGAGCCGCCGTTCGCTTCGGGAATGGCCCATCAAAGATTTGGCGCGAGCCGTGCTCACGGGCCCACGAGTAACGGCCACGAACGGAATTACGGGAAACGCCTTCTGCCACTCAGCGAACTTCGCCGGCAGCTGCAGGCTCACCCGTTTCAAACCAAGTCCGCCAACGTGCAAAGCTTTACAGCCGGGCTTGCCTGGAAGGCTCCTTTGCGAATGGGAGTTGGCTGGCAGTGGCCACCCGGATCGCCGGCCTACGAACAATCTCGCCGTGGTCCCGATTATCATCAACACGGGCGCCGCGCTGTTTCCCACACTCCTGGCTTTCCTGGCGAATATCGCGGCGCTCGTATTCAATCCAAAGGCGTTGGGCCGTTTGTTGCGGCAACGTTGGCGGTTGGCCGTCGCAGTCACTGCGTCGCTGGCCTTCGTCATTTTCGGCGCGGTGCCGCTGTTGCGCACTGCTCCTCTATCCCGGACTACTGCCTCGGCGGGGGCACTGTCCGCCGGACAAATCAATTGGGCGAAAGTGGCCGAAGACCTGATTGCTCAGGAGAAACTGCACCAGACAGCTGCCGTACTTGCGCCGGCGCCGGCGTCGCCCGCGCCCGCCAATGCGGTACCGGCCGACGCACCGGCTAGGACAGGGCAAGTAGCTCCCGCCTCCGTTTCCGATGCGGGAATGTCGCCTTCAGGACTGACGCCCCTGTGGAGGTTTCAGCCCGAGGATGGGCTATTCCTCGGCAAACCGGCGATCGCCGGAAAGCGAATATACGTCTCCGCCAACCAAACGGATCTCGGTGGCTACACCGGTCTTCTGGCCAGTCTCGATCTCGATACGGGAAAGCCGCTCTGGCAGGTGACAGAAATAGGAAAGGACGCGTTGCCACCGTTCTTCAGTTCTCCTGCGGTGACGGCAGACGGAGAGTTCGTGATCATCGGGCAAGGACTGCATCAGGATCGAGATAGTTCGCTCCTTTGTTTTGAAACTGCGACCGGCAAATTGCACTGGGCAGTTAAGACCCAGCTGCACATCGAGTCGTCCCCAGCCATTTTCGGGGACATGGTAGTCGTCGGGGCGGGCGCGATCGAGGGCAACGACGGCAAACCCGTCGGCGATCCGGGATACGTCTTCGCCGTGCGGATCTCGGACGGCAAGCAGCTCTGGAAACAGGCCGTCAATGATCCCGAGAGCTCACCTGCGATTGACGACGCCGGCATAGTCTACATCGGAAGTGGCTTCAACGGCAAAGCAGTCGTCGCGCTACGCAGTGGTTCCGACGACGAATTGCGCGAGCAGAAACTCGACCGGCTTCTCTGGCGGACCGCCCTTGCCTATCCGATTACGGCGCCGGTAACGCTAGCGGGCGACTTGGTAATCGTCGGAGGGGGAAATGGCGACATGGTCCACTCCGATCCCAATCCGCAGGGTTTGGTCGTCGCACTGAACCGAAAGACCGGCCAGGTCGTTTGGCAGACGAAGTTCGAAGATGCGGTCCTGGGACGGATTGCCGTGCGCGACGGCATGATGCTCTGTCCTTTGCGAACCGGTGAAGTAGCGGCGCTCTCGGTTGCGGATGGCCATATTCTGTGGCGTTCCCGGGTGAGCGGGACAGCCCCGGTGCTCGCCGGCGGCGCCCTCACAAAAGAGAGGGCGTATGTGGTCAGTAGCGACGGATATCTGGTGGCGTTCGCCGCCTCCACCGGAAAGATGCTGGAAAAGGTTTATCTCAACGATCAGGGGAAGCCGGGCTCGGGGTTATCGATTTCGTCACCGCAGGTTGTCGGCAACCGGATCGTCGTCGGCAGCGAAACCGGCGGGTTGCGAGCGTTCTTGGGAACCGGTAACGCCAAATGATCGTTTCCAAGAAGTACACCCGATCGCTCGTTAACTGCCGCGACTCCGCGCTGGTCGGAGGTAAGGGCGCCAACTTGGGAAGGCTACTGCGTGCGGGTTTTCAGGTGCCCGGCGGTTTTGTCGTAAACACCCACGCCTACCGCCTGGCATACCTCTCGCGGGCCCAGTACGGCAAGGCCGTGTCGGTTCCGTCGGAGGTTGCGGAGGAAATCCGGTGCCGGTATGAGCAGATGGGGCGCGGGACAGTCGCGGTTCGCTCCTCGGCTACCGCAGAGGATCTGGCCGCGGCGTCGATGGCGGGCCAATGCGAGACTTTCCTGGATATCAATGGCGAGGAGGCCCTGCTGGCGGCCATACAGAACTGTTGGGCGAGCCTCGACACCGAGCGGATTCGCGCTTATCTGCATGAGCACGGGATCGATCGGTCCGTGGTTGCCATGGCGGTAGTGGTGCAGCGGTTGATCCCGGCGGATGCGGCGGGGGTGATGTTTACCGCGGATCCCAATGGCGACCGGCGCAAGGAGATGCTGATCGAAGCCAATTGGGGCTTGGGCGAGACGGTCGTGGGCGGCCGTGTGCAGCCGGATGTGCTCCGACTCGACGGCGTCACGGGCCGCGTTTTGTCCGCGTCGATTGCCGACAAGACAGTTTATCTATCGGCGGGCAACGTTGGGGAGAAGCCGGTAGAGGAGTCGCGCAGAAAACAGCCATGCCTGAACAGTCGGGATGTCCACAACTTATGGTTACTGGGTAAGCAGACTGAACATTACTTCGGTCCTCCGCAGGACATCGAATGGGCGATCCATGCCGGCAAATTGCATTTGCTGCAGGCCCGGCCGATTACGACCCAAAGCGAGATAGAGGCGAGGCAAGAAGTATTAACTTCGACACGCGAGCACTTGCGGAACGAAATCGCGGGGCAACGCGGACCATGGGTACAGCACAACCTGGCCGAAACACTGCCGCATCCCACTACACTCACGTGGAGCGTGATCAAGCCGTTCATGGCCGGGGCTGGGGGCTTCGGCGCCATGTACCGGCGCGCGGGGTTTGAGCCGTCTCCGGCGATTGCCCAGGATGGGTTCCTCGAACTCATCGCCGGCCGGGTCTACATGGATGTAACGCGGTCGCCGCAAATGTTCTGTCAAGACTTTCCGTTCGTGTACGATTTGCAGAAGCTGCGCCGCGATCCCGACGCCTCCCAGAAACCTCCAACTTTGCCGCACGGATCATTTTCGACGCGCCTGAAGGCATCGAGCTTCCTTGCCAAGGCCGGCTCGACCATCAGGTCCCTCTCCGAGAGTGCCGCCACGGACTTTCGCCAGAAGACCGTCCCGGAGATCGAGTCCTGGGTCGGGCGATCGCGCGGGCTGAACCTGTCCTCGTTGTCGGTGGAAGATCTGATTGCAGTCTGGTGGGAACGTGAGAAGCAGGTGCTGGACGTGTTCGGTCCGGAGACGCTCCTGCCAAGCTTGGTCTGCGGCATGGTGTGGGCCGATCTCGAGACCTTCCTGCACGAGAATTTCTGGGACGAGCATGCGGATGCACTATTGCGACTGATAGGCGCCGGACTGCACGGTCATTGCGAACGCCGAATTGTTCGAAGTTGGTAAAGGTAAACGAAGCCTGGAGGCGTGGTTGGTAGTCCACGGGCACCGCGGTGCGGGTGAATTTGACTTGGCTGCGCCACGCTGGCGAGAGCAACCCAACCTGCTGCGCGACTTGGCGGCCCGGCTGGCCACGGGAGAACCGCCATTGGAGCGCTTCCAGCGCGGAAAGGATGTGGCGGCGGCCGAGGCCGCGAAGCTGCGCGCCCAATTGACCCCGGGGCGTGCGAGCGAATTCGATCGCCGCCTGGAGCTAGTCCACCGCTTTATGCCTTTCCGGGAAGAGGGGAAAGACTACCTCGTGCTTGGCTACGATCTCCTACGGGACGTGGCCCTGGAATTGGGGTGCCGGCTGGATGTGGGCGAAGGTGTATTCCACCTGACCCGGGATGAGATCTTCGATGCGTTGCGCGTGGGCTTTGCGCCTCACCACCTGATCGAGCAGCGCCAATTATGCTACCGCGCTGAGATCAAGCTCCCGCTGCCACGAGTGATCGACGGTGAGGCCATCGAGCGCCTCGGCGAACCGCCTGAGGTCGAAATAACGGCCGGCGCCTACCAGGCACTTTCCATTTCGGCTGGACGCGCATCCGGACCGGCGAAGGTTCTACACGAGCCGACCTGGACGGCGGACCTTGGCAGGGGCTATATACTAGTGTGCCCGAGCACGGATCCCGCATGGACCCCCTTGTTCGTCAATGCGGCTGGACTCGTTCTAGAGTGTGGCGGGGCACTTTCGCACGGAGCTGTCGTTGCCCGCGAGATGGGTTTGCCGGCCGTCGTCCTGGCCGACGCAACTCTTATCTTCCGAAACGGCGAACAGGTAGAGATCGACGGAAACAAAGGTCGAGTAGGCCGGCCGCAGAAAGACGCCGGCAAACCTGCCAATGTAGAGGTAATCGACCCCTCCGATACACGAATTCCACGAGCACTGATGCCGCCCCCTCCCGGTGAGAGGGACAGGCAGGCGGCGTCGTGGTGCAAGGCGGCACTCGGAATCTGGATGGTGTACCTGCTGGGCTTTTTCCTGCTGCCAAAAGCCTATGTCCAACGGCCATCTCTGCTCCTCTTGGATAACGTTCTGTGGCCAGTGGTTGTTGCTTTGGGCCGGCCGGCCACAGTTGCCGTCGCCGCCGCAGGCGTCGCTGCGATGACGCTGCTCGTGCAAAAGCTCATTACCAATAACGGCGCATTGGGGGAAGCGAAACGCCGGGCAGCGAAGCTGGTCCAACAAGCCAAGTCTCTTCCGGCGAACTCACCCAGACGGGAAGCCATGATGGAGTTGGCGGCACCCGTGAACGGCCGCCTTCTGAGGGCACGGTTGGTGCCTGTTTGTGTACTCCTGGGGTTTCTGATGATGCCATTGGTCTGGTTCAAGGACCGCATCGATCCGTCAGTGCCAGTTGCTGCCGCCGGGTCTGCTGTGCAGATTGTGGCTACCATCGATGGCGAGTGGACCAAGCCGGTTCGCCTTGAGGTTCCCCCCACCGTGGCCTTGGACGAAACTACGGTTGCTTCCCGCACGCTACCACCGCTCCGTAAAACCTTGGAACACTTGCTGACGATCTACCGCGAGCCAACGAGCAACGCTGGCGGCCCTTGGGAACTCCAGGTGGCACCAGACGTCGCCAGACTGCAGACCGTGAACAATCTCAAGAATTACCTGGACGCCGGCCTGCCACCACAAGGTATAACGTGGACAATCCGTCCAACATCAGGCGCATCCGACCGTTTTCCGGTGAGTGTAGTGGCTGAAGGGCATCCGCCGGTTGAGCTCACGGTTGTGCTTGGGAACCAATACCCTCCCGGCTCGCTTGCCGCCGCCGGTGGGGCGGATACGCCGGTCAAAGAAGTGCGTGCCGTCTATCCCAATTCTGCTACGAAGCAGGTTTTCTGGCGTCCGTTCGGAGCCGTGGATATCGGCTGGTTGGCGGTGTATCTTCTCACCTACCTTCCAGTGCTTGTCATTCTCCAGGCATTACTGAAGGTTGCCTGAATGAGGTGTTTTAGAAACTCCGATGCGACAGTTTTTGTGGAGAACCGTATGAATGATCAACGTCCAACGAATGGCCCTAACCGGGCGTGGCCCGGCCGGCTGGCAAAGCCCGCGACAGACCTCTCGCCCAAACTAGAACTTCACCCCAATATACAAAGGCTCCCCACCAAGACCGTCATGCAAGGAAGAAGACATATGCTCGCCGGAATTTGCCTTCTCATGTCTTTCGCGATCCCGGTCATTGCCCAACCTGCAACTCAGCCAACTCCAGCCACACCAGCGGCGCCCCCGCCGGCCGGAGCCAGCGCCAAAGCTCCCGACGCGGCGAACGGCGGGATCGAAGGCGTCAAGGCGCTGATCAAGGCGACCGACGAGGAATGGAAGGTCATCGGCCCCAAGTTGCAGGCGTTGGTCGCAGCCCGGCAGACGGTGACGACATACACGACACCCGCTGCCGGCCGAGGCGGCTTCGGCGGCCCGGGGTTCCCGAATATGGGCACCGACAGTTTTGCGGGCCCGAGCAATAATAATGGCCCCGGAGGACGCGGGCGCGGCGGTTTTCCCCCTGGTTTCGATCCAGCGAATCCCGCCGCGGGCCGTGGAATGCCCCCTGGCTTCGATCCGGCGAATCCCGCCGCGGGCCGTGGATTCCCGCCTGGTTTCGACCCGGCCGCGATGGCGGCAATGCGCGGCGGCCGCGGAGGGCCGGGAGGCTTTGGCGCCGACAATGCCGTCAGCAGTGCTTTAGCGGAACTGAAAAAGACCGTGGACGACCCGACCACTCCCCCTGCGCAGGTGAAGGACAAGTTGGCCGCGGTTCGCGGCGCACGCCAGCGGGCGGCGCTCGATCTCGCCACAGCGCAAAAGGCGCTACTCGCGCTGTTGACCGCAGACCAGGAAGTGATACTGGTGAGCTTAGGTTATCTCGACTAAGAGCGCCCGCCATCCACGGACTCGCAATCGAAAAACATGGAATTTTGGAAACGGAATATGAAGCTCTCAAATCATCCAAGTCTCAAGCGCCAGCTTTTTCGTCTGGCGCTCGCCTGTTCATGTCTGGGCATTGTCACTCAGATCGGAGCCTACATCGACCTGGCTCCCACTCTCAGCAAGGTCATTGGCGATGCACAGAAGGTCGCTCTCGTCGAGGTAGCCGGATTCAACCAGACCACCCACGTCCTGACTCTGAAGGAAGTCCGCGTCCTGAAGGGCGCGGCGAACCAGACTCCCGTCCTTCACAATGTGGGGTCGTCCGACGGCAATATCGTTCCGCCCGCGATTGTCCAATGGGCTGAACCCGGCAACAGGGGTGTCCTCTTCTCTACGCGGGCGACTTCGCTGCTCTGTTTTGGCAACGGATGGTATCAGGCTAAGTCTTCCGGTGGTGAATGGAAGTTGGGAGTCGACCGCGCCGATCTTCCGCTGGCTTATTACGGTTCGATCTCGCGTCTCACGGATGCGATCGCCACGATGCTCGCCGGTGGGACGGCGACCCTGACCATGGTCCGGCACGGCAACGACGGTGAGAGTGCCAGCTTCGATCTGGCTCTGAACCGCATGAATCTCCCGAGTGTGATCCGCGTTCAGCGCATCCGGGCCACCATGTCCATGCCTGGCATGGTAATGGCCGTGTCGACGAATCCCGTTTACGTGATCGGGGCGGGCCTGATCGGCGAGGAGGAGATCCCTACGCTTTTGCAGCGTCTATCGTCCCCGGATGCCGTGGCACGGGCCGAGGCGGCGGAGGATCTGCAGCAACTTGGCCGCAAGGCCGGCACCGCCGAGGCTTCCCTGGTCAAACTCCTAGCCGACCCGGCCGAGCGTGTACGTATTTCGGCGGCCTCCGCCTTGCTTCGTATCACCGGCGAAAACGACGAGGCGGTCAATGTGATCACGCGCGGATTGGCCAGCGCCGATGCCTCCGTGCGGCGCGCGGCTGCCGATGCAGTCGGCCGGGCGGGCCAAGGCGCCGCTCCGGTGGTTGGCCGGCTCGCCGCCGTGCTCCAGGATCAAAACATTCAAACTCGCCGGTCCGCGGTTCGGGCTGCAGCCACCCTCGGGCCCATCGCCACAAGTGCAGCCGGCGCTTTAGTGCCGTTGCTGAAGGAACCCGGGTTGATGATTGAGGCGGCGGACGCTCTCGGGCGGATCGGGCCGGCCGCGCGTCCGGTTCCCGCGCCTCTGGCTAAAATGCTGGACGCCGATCAGCCGACAGCGGTGCGCATGGCTGCCGTTCGTGCGATGTCACAGATTGGCGGACCAGAAGCCCGGCCCGCGGTGGATTACATCATTAAGACTCTGCCCGACATGGAGGAGATTGACGCTTACAACATGGAGATCTATCTGGCCTTGCTGGGACCGATGGCGGCTGACGCAATCCCCGTTTCGCAAAGCACAAAACTCGCCAACCCGGTATTGCCGACGGCCACCCTGTGGGCGATCAAGTCCGACAGCCTTCCCTGGCAGTTTACGGGTAATCGTGGCAGGGGCGGTTTCCCCGGGTTTGGCGGTGGGCCTCCGGGAATGGGTGGCCCTCCGGGAATGGGTGGGCCTCCGGGAATGGGATTTGATATCAATTCCACCATGTACGTTGCCTATTTCCGCGAGTTGGGGGAGCGCCTGCGCCCGGTCGCAGTGATGCTCTTGAAACAACTCCAGGAGGGCAAAGGAAACGACACTCCAGCGTGGGGTTACAAATTGCTGGCCTGTGCTCCTTCTGAGTCTATCGCGCAACTCTCGGCATTGCTCGCTTCCGATAACCTGGCGACTCGCGAGGGTGCGACGGTTGCAATCGGCTACATGGGGAACGCAGCTTTTCCGGCTCAGGCCAAGCTTCAGGCTGCACTCGACAAAGCTCCGACGGAGCGTGAGAAGCGGCTCGTCGAATGGGCCTTGCGCGAAATCTCAGCCGACTAGCGACGTCTTGACCGTACCGCACCGCATCCGGCAACCGATTGCGCATGGGCTAATGACAAGCAGTAAAAAAAGATCGAATTCATGAGGCCTTCACAGGCCGGCCGCTTCAGCGCTCAAAAACGAACTCACGCAGCAGATTGACCGCCGGCTGCAGCGCGAGCGAGACACTGCCGGTCTTCACTGTCGCTTTCCAGTTGGGACAGTTCGGGTACCAGGCGTAGGTGCTGTAGATCGCCCCGAAGTACGGCGCCGCCAGGGACGGCACCGAAACGATGGTGTGGCCGCCTCGAGTGCGCGCGATAAAGCTCTCTCGGATTGCGTGGCGGATGCGTGGCTTGATACCGGTGGCGGAACTCTTGTGGAAGGTCGTATCCAGACGGAACGACTCGCTCATCGCGAAGCGCGTGGTTTCGCTGGTCCAGTTCTCCGCCCACCACCATCCGAGGCGCTTGCCGAAGGCACCGGAGCCCTGCCCCCATCCCGCGGGATGATCGACCGCCTGTGCCACGCCGGCTTTCGCGGCGATTCCCAAATCTGCAGCCGGCCCGGCGACTGTGTACAGATAATCCGTGAATCTTCGCTTGAATTTGGGAAACGAAGCATCCGCCGGGTGCGGGGAAGAAGAGGCTGTCGGCGCGGACGCGGACTGCTGCGTATCCTGCGCGTCGCCGGCGGCGGCAAATAAACCGTAGAGGACGGCGAGATAGATCAGTACGTGGTATTTCATGGTTTTGCTCCGTTGGGTTATCGCTTCACGGCGATGAATGCGCCCGAAGGCGAGGCTGTTCCGTTGATCGAAATCAGTACAGGCTGGTCTCCGTCAGGCGTCGTATCGGGAACTCGGATGTTGAGCTGGTAGAGTCCTGCGTTGTTGGGCGTGACCCCTGCATACAAAGCGTTGACGGCAGGCAGGACAGTCGAACCGAGCGTGATCTGCACGGTTCCCGTAACCTGTGCGGCATCGCCTGGCAGTTCTCCGGCGGCATATGACGGGCTGGTCGCGCCGAATCCCGTGCCATAGATCGTCAAAATGTCGCCGGGTTTGGCCGGCGCAAACGTGACGTTGGGGATGAGCCCGGCCTGCCCGACATAGGTGCTGGTGCTCAGGTTGACGGCGGCTACTGGATTCTTACCACCCTGGTTCTGCACCAAGTAAAAGAACTCGGGTGCGGCGGGTTGGAACGAAACGTTTTCCGCAACGCTGCGAAATTCGTTCGCCGCCCCGCATCTCGTCAAACTCGCGAACGACCGTGTGTGGGCTTACACCAGCAATACCGATTCGGGCACGGTGTCCGCCGTGAACCTCGAAACCGGGGAAGTTCAGGTTATCCAGATCGGCGAGCGTCCGCAGGGCATGGCCTTCTCTCCGGACAACCGCCGCCTCTACGTGACGAATATGAACAGCGACTCGATCAGCGTCATCGACACGCAGTCGAAAATGCGCATCGGCGAGATTCCAACCGGCAAGGGGCCTGTGCGGATCAGGGTCACGCCCGACGGCAGGACGCTGGTCTATGCACTGCAAACCGGTGAGGCCGTGGGGTTCGCCAATGCCGAGACCCGTAAGGAAGAGACGCAGGTGAAGCTGACCGGGCAACCCGTCTCGCTCACCTTTTCGAAAGACAACCAGTACGCGTTCTCAGCGGTGCAGTCGCAGGACAAAATCTTTGTGATCCCGTTACGAACGCGCAAAATCGAAAGGATCATCTCCACGCCGCCAGGTTCGGGCCCAGATCCCTACTTGCCCCTCCGGCAGGGCGCCGCATGAAAGGCGGCGGGTAGGGCGGAAGCCCCGGCCCGTCGTGAGCACAGTGGCCGCTCCGCTCTGCGGTTACCTCAAGGGTTCGCCAGCGCTGGGGCGAGTGGCCGTCGGCCTGATTCGAATCGTTGCGTCACACGATGGACGGATTCGCGATCTCTCAGAGGATGGGGTATGCGCCCTGGTGCGCGCCCGCGCCTCGCTCCCTCCCAGCAGCTTGGGCCTTCCGGAAGCGTCTCTGCGGCGGGCCGGCCTGCGGCTCCGATATGCGGAGCGAACGCCAGCGCCAAGACAGACAGAAGCGAGGTGACGTATCGATGCAAAGCGGGAAGGCTAGCGCTTCGCGGCTTCACCGAAGACCGTGAACTCAGCCACGCCCGGTGTGATCCCTTTCGGAGCGCCCAGGATAACCAACCGCGCGGCTTTGCCCGGCATCGGGGGGCACTCGCGATAATCGACCAGGAGATCGTCGACGCTCTTGCTGCGGTCTAGTGCCGTGACCCACGAACCGGACGCGTTCTGCACCTCCACCTTATACCAGAAGGGGCCAGGCGCAATTCCCTTCGATGTATTGAGGCCGATATCGCGCCAGACGATGCGGATCGCGCGCACCGTCGCGTTACTCACCAGCGCACTCGTGAGCGCCGGAACCGCATCCCCGGCCTGCGGTTGCCACCAGGTCCGTAGATCGTTATCGACAGCAAGACGGCTGGAGAGATTGCCGGCCGCGACGGCGCCCTCGGGCGTGCCCGTGATTCGCTGCGGCGTCGATGATGGAGGCTTGACGTGCAGTTCCCCGTCTTCGGCAATATATGCCGGGTCCATGCCCAGGCGACGCTCGAAACCATGCACCACGCCGGCGCGCACCGTGTAGAAAGCCCAGAGGGAGTGGTTGGGTCCTTCGGCAAAACTGCCGTGGGCAGTACCGGTGATTAGTCCTTCCGTAGAGCGCAGGATTGGGTTGTTCTTCTGCGGCGTGAACGGTCCCATCGGCGATTTCGAAGTGAGGGCACCCACCGCGTACGTGCGGTTCTCAGTGCCGCCGGCGCTGTAGGTAAGGTAATAGGTACCGTTTCGCTTGAGCATCCACGAGCCCTCAATCCACCCCTGGTTCGCGTCTTCATTCCAGTCGCCGGCGCGTTGCCAGGGAAAGCGCTCTGGTTCGAATCCCATAAGCTTCACGGGTTTGCCGAGCAGGCGCGTGGGATTATCGGGATCGAGTTCCACAACATAAATACCGTCGGTGGGGGTGCAGCCCCAGTAATAATACAGGCGGCCGTCGTCGTCGGAGAAGAGCATGGGATCGATCTGGGAGGGGAGGCCGGGCGGCAACGGAATCTTGCCTATGGGCTTGAACGGTCCGAGCGGCGAATCGGAGGTGTAGACCTCCGATTCAGACGCCATCAGAAGGAACCTGCCCTTGTGACGCACGATGGTCGGGGCGTATCCGATATCGCGTATGTTGAGCGGATGGTGCTGCCATGAGATACCGCCGTCGCTGCTGACCCAGGCCATGTCCACCGATGGATACATGTACCATTTGCCCTCGTGCCAGAGGACCGTGACATCGGCGAGTTCGCGGAACTGCTCCATATGGTCCTGCAACCAGAGGTCGGTCGCGCCCACGGGCGTGCCGGGTACGATGTCGCGAACGCGTTTGCCGATGGGATAGTTGGGAATTGCCAGCGGATTGCAGTACGTCGTGGCTGGGTGAACCGGGGCGCCGGCCGGCGAGGATTGTTCCGCGCACAATAAGATTGCGGCCGCGGAGCAGAACGCTACGAGGGCGAGGACGGAGAGGACAGCACGCTGCATAAGGAACGATGTTCTCATGGTGCGCCACGCTTCTCAACCCGAGGCGATTTTGCGAATCATTTTTGGTATGTATTCGCCGTCCAGATGGTTTCGTTCAGGACGCGGTCCGGCGACATAAGGATAGGCCGAGGTTTTCTTCACGCTCGGAATACGAGAGCAGACCGTGGAAATCGGCGGTATCGAGGTCGTCAATTACCGCGCGGACAAGAAGATCGACCACTTGAGTTCGCCAAGCTCGGATATCCGGAAGCGGGCCCAACGCCGCGTGGCCCAAAGCCGCCGAAGGCGGATCGAGAAGATCCGCAAAGGCAATCTCACCGTCATTGTAAAGACAATCGCGGTGATGAAAAACGAAATGGAATGGCCCAGTGGACCCGCGTGGCGTCCCGCCGCTGCGGAGCTTACGGCTTATGGTTGTCATTTAATGTAAGGATCCACGTTTTCTGAGCAACAGGGTTTCTGGACGGGTTTGCGCACCATGATTTCGGTCCGCGTGCCGTTTTTGTCATAAAGCTGTAACAGCCATCGCCCGTCGCGAGCGTTAATGCCGGGTTCCTTCGGAGGCGTGTAACCGCGATCGATCACCGTTTTATAGACGGCCTGAATATCGAGAGTACCGAGGCAGACGTGATGCCACACGCCGAGTTGCTGCGGAGTGGGTGGGCCCTCGTGCTGCACCATGTACTCGACCCAGTTATCGCCATCCGGCGTCAGATACGAAATCCAGTCGAGGCGATCGTCTCGAGGCCCGCCCTGCCAAAGAAAGCGAAAGCCCAGAAGGTCTTTGTAAAACTTATCCTGATCCGCCGGGCTCTTCACATGTACGCCGACATGCAGGATGTGATCGGAAATGCGCCGATCCGAGATTCCTTTGCCGCGGTATCTCGACTGAAGCGAACCCTCGAGATACTGAACAAACTCGATGGTGTGTCCCTCAGGGTCTTTGAGGATAAAGCTGTAATTGCCGTCCGAATCCTTCGTAACTCGTGAAGGCACAGCCATGCCATGAGCCGCGAGATAGTCGCGCAGTTTGCGGGCGTCCGCCGTCGCATACCCGATCTGAATCAGCTTGTCGTCCGATAGATTTTGAAGCGTGGGACAGACTTCGATGTATTGACGCTCATTCACCTTGAAGACAGACAGGTCAGCCGGGCCGCAGACCGCCCGTTTGTGGCGGAATACCTCGTCGTACCCGAGAACGCCCACGTAGAACCTGCGGGCCTCGTCGAGGTTATCCGTCTTCACGATGAAATTCGCGATATTGCCGATCGGCGGCCTCGCCGCGGTGGCGGCCGTCAACGGCATGATTCCTGAAACCGTGGGAATCAAAAGGAAGAGCGCGCGTATCGGATGAACCCTCCTCAAACGAACTCACCTATCATATACCGGGGAATCGGCGCCGATGGCAACGCGCGAACCCGATATTCGAAACTCAAAAGTCTTATAGTTGATTTCAGCATGACCTTACGAATCTCCACGCTTCTTCTCCTGCCTGCTTTGGTCATCGGCTCCGCCCTGCGCGCGCAACCCGTCTTCCACGATAGTCAAGCGCCGCAGGTCTCGTTCGCCTCCGCCCAAATTGCTCGCGCCCTTGGACCGAAACGGGCCACGGCGGACCGCGGCCTCCGCGACCTCAACTCCTTCGCAGGCTCCCTCCGCTTCGCCATCGCCGGCGACGCCGCCGAATCGAATGCGCTTGCCCAAACGTTGCACGTCGCCCCGCTGAAGACCACGGCGCCGCAGGCGTACGCCATCCGCCGCGCGGAACAGCGCGGCAAGGTCACCATCGCCGTCCTGGGCGCCGACGCCAATGGCGCAATGTACGGCGGCCTCGATGTCGCGGAAGCCATCCGCCTCGACTGGATCGGCAAGACCGGCGATTCCGACCACTCGCCCGACATCGCGCAGCGTGGAATCAAATTCAACATTGCGCTCGACCGCCGAACCCCCACCTATTCCGATAGCAGCGATTCGGCGCAATCGAATATTCCCGAAATGTGGAGCATGGATTTCTGGCGGGAATTGCTTGACGAGATGGCGCGGCAGCGCTTCAACACGCTCTCTCTCTGGAACCTGCATCCTTTTCCGTCCATCGTCAAAGTGCCCGAATATCCCGACGTCGCGCTCAACGACGTGTGGGGCAACAGCGAACCCTTCGACCTGAAGTTCAACATGAACGCCAAGGTCATGTCTCAGCCGTTCAAACTCGGCCAGGTTGCCATCGTCAACCACCTGACCGTCGACGACAAAATCCGCTTCTGGCGAAATGTCATGCAGTACGCCAAGGACCGCGGGATCGACATGTACTGGTACACCTGGAATATCTTCGTTTGGGGGACGGAAGGCAAACACGGCATCACCGAAGACGGCAACAATCCCGAGACCATCGCTTACTTCCGCGCGAGTGTCCGGGAAACAGTCAAGACCTATCCGCTGCTGGCAGGCATCGGCATCACCGCGGGCGAGAACATGACCAGCGCGCGGGGACCCTTCGATCACGAAGCGTGGCTATGGAAGACCTACGGCGAAGGCGTCCGCGACGCGCTCAAAGACCAACCAAACCGCCCGTTCCGCCTGATTCACAGGTATCATCAGACGTCGCAGTCGGAATCCATCGACGCTTTCAAAGAGTACCCGGGCCCGTTCGACTTCAGTTTTAAGTACTCCGTCGCGCATATGTATTCCGAGCCGAATCCGCCGTTCATCGCGCCCGTGCTGGCGGAAATGCCGAAGAATCTCCGCACGTGGCTCGAAGTGAGAAACGACGATATTTACAGCTTCCGCTGGGGCGACCCCGACTTTGCGCGAGCTTACATCAAGAACATGCCCGGACCGGATCGCATGGCGGGCTTCAACATGGGACCCGATGGCTACACCTGGGGCCGCGAATTCATCGACAAGGACCCGGAAAACCCGCGGCAGCTCGTGATGCAGAAGCAATGGTACAGTTTTTCCCTCTGGGGCCGCCTGAGCTATGACCCCGATTTGCCGAACGCGCTTTTCGAGCGGATGCTGGCCGCGCGCTTTCCCGGCGCGCCTGCCGTCAAAATATATGGGGCGATGGCCGCCGCCTCGAAAGCCATGCCGCAGATCACCCGCTTTTTCTGGCGCGATCTCGATTTCAAATGGTTCCCCGAAGCCAACATCCAAAGCGGACACGGCACCGGCTTCTTCACCGTCGCTGATTTCATCCAGGGCCAGACTATGCCCGGAAGCGGCATTCTGAATGTGCGCCAGTGGCGAACGCGATTGCTCAAAGGTGAAAAGATGAACGGGATCACCCCGCTTGAAGTAGCCGCGGAACTGCAAAGTAGCGCCGCAACGGCGCACCGCCTGGTGGAAGAAGTAAGGCCAGCCGCGGGAAAAAACAAGGAACTGCGCCTCACCCTCGGCGATGCAGACGCCATGGCCGATCTCGCCGAATACTACGCCGAGAAGATACTCGCGGCGGGCGACCTCGCGTTGTTCGACAGCGATGGCAAAGCGGAACGCCGCGCCTCCGCGGTGCGCCATCTCGAAGCCGCGATGGCTCATTGGAAGGCCTATGCCGGCGTCGCGACCGGTCAGTACAAACCGCAGTACCTCGGCCGGCTGAACCGGCTGGTCGATCTGAACGCGCTGACTGCCTCTGCCGTTGCCGACATCGATGTTGCCCGCGAGTGGCATCCGGGAACCATCACGGATAACGGCGAGGGCCCCGTGGTGGGCGATACGAATTTCCGCAAGTGAATTCAGGCAGGACCAACATATGAACAGAATCCCGAGACGCAGTTTTCTAAAACATGCCGCCGCGGCCGGTTGTCTCTCAGGTCGTCTGACGGCCGCATCCGGCCGGATTGCCATCGTCACCGGCGCCCCAGGCGGAATCTCGTCGTCGGAGCCCGTCCGCTGGGCGGCCGCCGAGTTGCGGCGCGCGGTGGAAGAGAAAGGCGACTCGTGCGTCATAGTGTCTTCGCCTGGCGAAGCGGGAGATTTTCAGGCGGCCGTAATGGTGGCGCTCGCAACCGGCTCGCCCGCGGAAAGCTTTCGCCTCGCACCGGAAAAGATCAGCGGCAAGCAGGCCGTGCGCGCCTCCGCCTCCGATAACCGCGGCCTCGTGTACGCCATCACCGAGCTTGCCGACCGCGTACGTCACGCGACCGATCCCGTGGCCGCGCTCACGCTCGCCGCGCCTCTCGAGGAACAACCCGCCAACCGCGTCCGAAGCATCAACCGCGCCTTCGTCAGCGACGTCGAGGATAAGAGCTGGTTCTACGACCGGGACTATTGGCGCGATTACCTTTCGTACCTCGTCACGAACCGCTTCAATCGCTTCAGCCTCGCCTTCGGCTGGGGCTACGATTTTCCGCGGGGTGTCACCGGCGACTATCTGCATTTCCCCTACCCGTATCTGGTCGACGTTCCCGGATACAAGGTCCGCGCCGTCCCGCTTGACGACGCCGAACGGGACCGTAACCTGGAGGCGCTCCGCTTGATCGTCGAGCAGACCGCGGCGCGCGGCCTGGATTTCCAGCTCGCTCTCTGGACTCACGCTTACCAGTGGACCGATAGCCCGCGCGCACACCACCACATCGAAGGGCTGACGCCTGAAACCCATGCGCCGTATTGCCGCGACGCCCTCGCGCTGCTTTTGAAGACCTGTCCCGGCATACGCGGCCTCACTCTGCGGGTACACGGCGAGAGCGGCGTTCCCGAAGGCAGCTACGATTTCTGGCGGACGCTGTTTAAAGGGATCAGCGGCGCGGGTCGGCCTATCGAGATCGACATGCACGCCAAGGGGATCGATCGGAAGATGATCGATGTCGCCATGGAAACCGGCATGCCGGTCAAGATTTCGCCGAAATATTGGGCGGAACATCAGGGATTGGGTTACCACCAGGCGGCGATCCGCGAACTCGAAATGCCGCGCGAAAGCGACAGGATCGATCCCGTTTTCAGCCTTTCGAACGGCTCGCGCCGCTTTCTCCGTTATGGCTACGGCGATCTGTATCAACAGGGGCGCCGCTACGGATTGCTCTACCGCATGTGGGCTGGGACTCAGCGCATGCTGCTTTGGGGAGATCCCGCGTCCGCCGCGGCATTCGGCGAGGCGTCGCACTTTCTCGGCGCGGACGGCGTGGAACTCTGCGAGCCTCTCTTCTTCAAGGGCCGCCAGGGTAGCGGCCGCCCCGGAGGACGCTGCGGTTACGCGGACGCTTCGTTGAATCCCGCCGGCGGCGACTGGCGCAAATACGAATACACCTACCGCGTTTGGGGCCGTCTGCTCTACAATCCCAAGGCGGATCCCGATCAGTGGCGGCGCTATTTGCGCTCCACCTTCGGGCCGGCAGCCTCTCACGCCGAGACCGCGCTCGCCAATGCGAGCCGCGTGCTGCCGCTGCTGACTACGGCGCATCAGCCGTCCGCGTCGAATCTGGAGTACTGGGTGGAGGTTCCGCCCAACATGCCGATGGCGGATGGAGGCCGAGTGCCTTACAACGATACTCCGTCGCCCAAGCGATTCGGCACCGTGAGCCCGCTCGATCCCGAGATGTTTTCCTCGGTTGAGGAGCACGTCGCCGAACTGCTGTCCGGCAATGCGAGCGGGAGGTATTCGCCGGTCGAGGTGGCGCAGTTCTTCGAAGATTCGTGCGCAAAGTCTGCGCGGGCGGTTGAAGCGGCCGGGGACGCCGTGCCGTCGCGCGCCGATCCGGCGTTCCGCAGATGGCAGGAAGACATTCTGATTCAAGTGGCGTTAGGGCGCTTCTATGCGGCCAAACTGCGCGCCGGCGTATTGTTCGATATTTACCGCCACACTGGAGACTCCACTGCGCACGAACGCGCGGTGGCCGCATACCGCGACGCCCGCGCGACCTGGGAGGCCATGGCGGAACGTGCGGGACGCGTCTATGTCGCGGACCTGACTTACGGCGAACCACCCGCCCGCCGCGGCCACTGGCTGGACCGGCTGCCGGGAATCGACCGCGACCTCGCGGCAGTTGAGAGCGCAAAATTCGATCCCAATCCGGAAATGCAAGGCCGCCTCAAAGAGGCGATGGCGCGCGCTTCGGGACGCCCCGCGCGCCCGGCGTTTTCCTGCACGCACACCCCGCCGCGCGCCTTCCAGGCAGGCCAGGCCGTTACCGTAACTCTCAAGGTAAGCGGCGCCGCTTCGCCGGCGGTGACTCTCCGATACCGGCGCGTGAATCAGGCGGAGCGCTGGCAATCCGCCGCGATGCGGAACGAGGGACAGACTTATCGCGCGGCAATACCGGCGGCCTACACGCAGTCGCCGTTCGCGCTTCAATATTACTTCCATCTCGCGCAGGATGGTTCGGCGGGATTATACCCGGGATTCAACGAGGGCTTTGCAAACCAGCCGTATTTTGTCGTAACGCGGGGATGAGAAGTATTGACTTCGAATATAGGGTGGCCTCCGTCTTACGCCCGGCCTCGTGCCGGGGTGGACGCGACGCGAGCGCCATCATCGCTGCGGTTTGTAATCGAGCCAGACGTACTCCAGTGCCTGCGGGAGAGTATCGTCGATCACCTTCCGCTGCGTGTGGCCCGCACCCTTGGAATAGACGAACTGGTACGCGTAGCCTTTGTCCTTGAGGACTTTCGCCAGCCGCGAGTTGGCGATGACCCAATTGCGGCGGCCTTCGGAAGGCGTCTTGGAGCCGTTATCGTTCTCCGAAACCTGGATCCACAATCGAAACGGCTTCTTCTCGCTTGAGGGGAAGAGGTGCTCGATGTATTCATAGGCGCCGAGTGGGGCTTCGGGACCGTTGCGAAGGTTTACGAACGTCCCGGAATAGGTGAGGATGCGGTGATAGAGGTCAGGCCGGAACCAGGCCATTGCCAGCGCGACTGCTCCGCCCGAACTGCCCCCCAGTGTCATCCGGGCATCGGGATTCTTGGAGAGCTTTACGTTCGCCTCCTGTTCGGCGCGCGGCAGGACTTCGGCTTCCACGAATTCCACGTACTTGGAGCAAACAGTGTCGTATTCCAGGCTCCGTTCGGCGCCGCCATTATCGATCATGACGGCAGCCATGGCGGGCAGGCGCTGGTCATAAATCATATTATCGAGAATGGTCGGTAGGTTATAGCGCATGCCGTAGGCGTCGGCGGACACGATCACCGGAAGTTCGGCGCCCGCATATCCCGCCGGAACATAGACGCAGACATGCCGCTGAAACGCGCCGTTCACGCCCGGGTAGAACTTGCTCTCAGAGGAGTCCATTACGAACTCGATCACCTTGCCCTCGGGAACGCCGGCCCGTTTAGCGAGTTCGGGCGCCGTGGGATAGGCGGGTCCATTGGAATAGTCGCCATCCGCGAGGTTCTGTCCCCATGGGGGGAGGGACATCAGCTTGGCGATTTCGGCCACGTCCGCAGCGGATTGCTGTGGGGGAGTTCGAGGCGTCCCTGGGCCCCGGCCCCGCCCTTGGCCCGCGGCATTTGCAGCGGGCGGAGGCGCCGGCGGCGGCACGCAGGGAAGGTTCGCCATCTGGGCCAACGCAGGGGGAATCAGGAGAAGAGCTATGGTAAAGAACTTCATTGTTTCAGGACGCCTCCAGGCTTTAACAACTTTACAGCACTTTCAGTTCTGCCGGCGAACATGCTCAGCACGCCGTCGCGCATCGGAGGCTGTAGCGCACGTTCTGCGTGCACCCGCGCCCGAATTGGGACGTATCGCACACGTCTGTCCAGGGACCGGGTTTGAGGGCGGCATGAAGCGATTCTAACCGGCGGTCGAAGCGCCATGTGTCGAAGCGCCATATTGCAGAAGGCGGCGCATTGGCTTACGATATCGGTTCGCCGCCTGCGATTGCGCGGACGAGCGATTCGAATTGCGGAGGTTTCGTCTGTCATGTCTTCTAAGAGACTCCATGCCGCCACGCTGATCGCGCTGTTGCTTCTTGCGGGTGTTCCTGCTTCCGCGCAGCGCCGTGTCCCCAAGAACCTGTCGGGCGTCCGAGGGTTTAACTATATGGCCGCGGGAGGCAGCGGACACCTGGAGCACTGGCAGAAGTACAGCGCGGCCGAGACCGAGCGCGACCTGGATTGGGCCCAGCGCCTCCAGTTGAACCAGATGCGCGTGCTCATTCCTTACCAGGCGTGGGCCCAGGATAAGGCGGCGCTCAAGAAGAACCTGCAGCACCTGGTGCGCGCAGCCAACCAGCGCGGAATCGGCGTGATGCCGACGCTCATGTACGCGCGCGGCCAGGCAGCCGACAAGAGCCTCTGGCCGGAGACCCGGGCATTCGCCGCCGACTTGATTTCAGCCGTGGGCAAGGAGCCTGGGCTGACGTTCTGGGACGCTTCGAACGAACCCGACTGCTGCGCGCTGCCCCCAAGCCCCGCCAATCGCCAGCGGATGGAGCACGCGCTTTACATGGTCAAGGCTTTGCAGGAACTGGACCCGGTCACTCCCGTCACCATCGGCGCCACCTTCGCCGACAACCTGCCCGAATACGGCGACACCGAGGACGTGCTGTCCTTCCACAACTACCTGCCCACTCGCGGAGCCATCGCCGCCGACATCGCCAAGGCCAAAGCTTATGCGGCGAAGGTCAACAAACCGCTGATCAACACCGAGATCGGCTGTATCGCGCGCGCCAATCCTTATGACGTGGCGCTCGAAGAGCACATGAAGGCCGGCGTGGGCTGGTACATCTGGGAGTTGATGATCACGCATTCGTGGGGCACCATCCACGGCGTGTTTCACCCGGACGGCGCCATACGCGATCCAACGATAGTGGCCGCGCTTCTCGGCATGTTCCGGGACCGGCACGAGGACGTGATGCCCTCGGTTCCGGACCGCGAGGGGTTCGTGACGCGCGCCGTCGCCAACAACAAGAAGTGGCTGGCGGACGCCGGCGCAACATGGGAAAGAGGGCTTGACCTGGCCGAGATTTCGGCGAACCTCTTGGAAGCAGGCCAGCTCATCGCGATGTACGATCCGCCCACTCGAACGGTGGATTTGTTGCGAAAGGGTGCGCCGAACATGCCTGCTTTGCGTGGGGCCATTGAGAAGTACACCGCCATCCTCGAACCATTCCAGTTGCCGTCAAACGACCCGACGCGCGGCCGCCCGCCGGCAAATTCTCATTGATCGGACGCCGGGGGGCAGCCGCTGGCGCCACGCAACATGCTGTACCCTGCCGCGCTTCGCGTTTTCCGACTCAATATGACAGTTCAAACCTAATATTCGATCGTTGCTGGCTCGATTCAGGAGCTTCACGGTTTGCAACTCTCGGGGCTTGCGATGGTAATCGGTGTTCCCGCAGAGGGCGGAGTCGCCCATTCTGCTTCCAGGCAGCGTGCGGATTTCTGCTGGCTTACGCGCGCCTGCTTCAAGCGAGCGACGGCCAAGATGGGCAGCCCCGCCTTGCCTTGAGGGGCGAAGGGTCTTAAGCCAACGGGTTGATCTTAAATACATACGCGAAATCGCACGGCGGCTTCTCCGGCAAGGTGATTGCGACGCCGTCCGCGATACGCGACCACACGAGGTTGGACTCCGAACCCAGCAATCCTACTCTGGCAATCTCGCCGCCGTGATGAGGCGAGCCCGTGGCAAGCGACTTAATGAGGAGCTTGCCGTCTGCAGGCCAAGCCAATGCAATGGCGTAGAGGGAGTCGCCCTTGGTGGTAAATCGCATATCGCCCGGAGCGAATTGCGGGAGCCGGCCATACGGCGTGGCGCCGGAACTCTGGGTCGGTCCCTCGCCGGCAATCTTCCAGGGCCGGGTAGAGTAGATCGCCTCGCTATTGATGGCCATCCAGGCGCCGAACTTGTCCAGGAAAGCGAATTCATCGTCGTCCGGCCTGCCATGGCCGGGCAGAGGAATGTTCAGCAACAGATTGCCGTTCTTACTGACGACATTTACGAGTAGCTGGACCATGGCCTGGGGCGTTCGATACCTATGATTTTCCAGGAGCGAGCGATTGTAATGCCAGCTTCCGATGCAGGCGTCAGTTTGCCATGGATCCGGTTGGATCGCGTCCGCCTGGCTCATTTCAAAGTCGCGAACCAGCGTGTTCAGAACCGCGGCGGGAACATTCTTAATATTGAACACCGCGTCCAACTTACCAGAGTTCCGCCGGACATTAGCGTTGTAGTAATACACCATGATATGCGGTGTGAGTTCCGGCATGCCGAGCCAGACGCCCCCGCCTCCCCGGTCGAAGTCCCAATCGGAGTTGTCGTCAAAATAGAGGAGGTCCGGGTTGTACAGATCGATCACGTCCTGAACCCGTAACATGAAACTCTCGACGAACTCCGGACAGGGATCGCTCTTGTCGTGCGGGCGCCCATTCAGATCCTGAGGATCCATGCCGTTCCACCACTTGCCCTTGCCATCGGCTTTCGTCAGAACGCCATCGTAGGGCACGTCCTTCAGCGGACCGGTCTTGTCGCTGCCGTAGCGGACCGGCATAAATTCCCGCCAGGTCCGTCCTGGCGTGCCGTGATAGGTGATCCCGAACCTGAGCTCGTGCGCGCGCGCGATCTTTGCCCAGGTTCCCACAATGTCCTTCTTCGGTCCGACGTTTACGCAGTTCCAGGGCTGATGCTTCGAGTTCCAGCAGTCGAAGTTGTCATGGTGATTCCCGAGTGCCACGAAATATTTGGCGCCCGTCTTCGCGTAGAGCCGGATCAACTCTTCCGGATCCCAGTTCTCCGCACGCCAGATATGGCAGATGTCCTTATAGCCGAATTGCGACGGGTGCCCGTATGTCTTGACGTGGTAGTTGTATTGGGCGTTGCCCTGTACGTACATGCCGCGGGCGTACCAATCTCCCTGCTCGGGGACGCACTGCGGACTCCAATGAGCCCAGATCCCGAACTTGGCGTCGCGAAACCAATCGGGGTACCGGTAAGCCTTTAAGGATTCCCAATTGGGCCGGAACGGCCCCGGGATCGGGCCGCCCGCGAAATTGCTGTCTGCGTATGAATTCCGCTGCCCTGACGCGAGCTTCGCGGCCGCCAGCAAACCCGCGCCGCCAGCAATGAACTTCCTGCGGTCGAAGCCTTCAGCTTTACGATTCATCGGACTACTCCTTTGCCTCGCGGCCGACATGCCGCCCTGACATCCACTCTCTCCGCCGCACTTACAACTCGCCTGTTAAGTGCGGTATGTTTGGCAGCGGCTGACCGCCGCCAAGGCCGATTTTCACCTTCTCCTTCGGAAGGTCGTCGGAAGCCACCGTGAAAGTCACCTGCCGGCTCTCGCCCGCGCGGAGATGGATGCGTTGGAAGCCGCGGAGATTGCGGATCGGAGCTTCTTCTCCGGGGCCGCCCTCGATGTACAGCTGCACTACTTCATCGCCATCCACCTTCGAAGTGTTCTTGACCGTCGCGCGAATCTCAGCGCCCTTCGCCGTGCGCTTCGCGCTCAGACCCGAATACTCGAACGTCGCGTAGCTCAATCCGAAGCCGAACGGATAGAGGGGCTCGTCTTTGAAATAGCGGTAGGTGTGGCCCTTCATGTTGTAGTCGGTGAACTCGGGAAGCTGGCTGGTGCTCTTGTAGAAAGTTACGGGGAGACGGCCCGCCGGGTTGTTCGTACCCGCCAGCGTCTCCGCGATGGCTGTGCCGGCTTCTTCTCCGCCGTACCAGGCGGAGAGAATCGCGGCCGCATGCTCCGCGGCGTAGTTTACGGCCAAGGCGCTGCCACTGGTCAAGACAACTACCACGGGCTTGCCGGTGGCGACCATCGCCTTCACGAGGTTCTCCTCCGTCTCGGGCAGCTCAATGGCCGAGCGGTCGTGGCCCTCGCCTTCCTGCGACCCGTTCAGCCCAACGCAGACGATCGCCACATCCGAATCCCTCGCGATCTTCTCGGCCTCGGCTATCAAAACCGGGGCGGGCGGAATCCAGTTGAGTTCGGCGGAGCCTTCGGGGCCGGTCTGCTGAAACTCCACCCGCAAGGCGTACTTATGGCTGCCCTCCAACTGCATGGGCGCAGGCGTACCGCGGCCCCCTCGCCCCTGGCCTTGCCCCGGCCCGAGGCCGGCCGGTCTGGCGCCGGCGGGTCCGCTGGGGTTCACTTCCTTGTCATCGAGGAACAGCTTGATCTTCCCATTGCGGTTCCACTGTCCGGTGCGCGCGGAGACAACGTAGTCGCCGGTCACCGGCGGCATGAGCGTGCCGATCCAGCGGATCGAATACTTGTCGCCATTGATGGCCGCCATCACGGCGGGCTCTTCCATGAAGGAATCGAAATACACACGCGGCTCAGTCCGGCGCAGCGTCGGCTGGCCCTGGAAATCGGGATTGTCCCAGTACTCGACCAGCATTCCCGGCTCTTTGCCATCCGGTGTAGTCAACACATTCGAAGCTACCAGCGCCGGCGTGCTGGACGTGTAGTTCGCGCCCAGCGCGTATTGCACGTTGGCTTTGGCAAACTGTTTCGTGATCCCTTCGAGCGGCGTGACCTGCTTGGAGGAGATGCCATTGTAGTTGCCCAGCAGGCCGACCGGATCGTCGGCGGATGGGCCAATCACCGCAATCCTGCCCACGGTCGATTTGAGCGGAAGGATCCGGCCCTCGTTCTTCAGCAGAACAATGGCCTCCCGCTCCGCATCGCGTGCGAGTTGCCGATGCGCCGCGGAATCGTTCTCGGAATACGGGATCTTCGTGTACGGCACGCGCTCGGGAGGGTCGAACAGGCCCAAGCGGATGCGCGCCACGAACAGCCGTTCGGCGGAACGGTTAATTTCAGCTTCCGTGATGGTGCCGGCCTTCACCTCATCGAGCAAGCTGCGGTATTCGCTGCCGCACGTCAGGTCCGTTCCCGCCTTCACCGCAGCTACCGAAGCCGCGCCCTGCGTCGCGACGTATTTGTGGCTGCGGACGATGTCGCCGACCGCGCCGCAATCGCTCACTACGTAACCCTGGAACCCCCACTGTTCCCGCAAGCGCTTCTGAAGGAGATCCGTGCTGGCGCAGCCGGGCACTCCGTCCACCGAGTTGTAGACGCACATAACGGAATCGGCCTTGCCTTCCATCACCGTGGCCTTGAACGCGAACAAATACGTATTCACCAGGTCGTACTCGCTCACCTTGGCATCGAAGGTGTGGCGCAACGGCTCCGGGCCGCTGTGCACGGCATAGTGCTTAGGAGTGGCGATGGTTTTGAAGTACCGCGGATCGTCACCTTGCATGCCCTTGACGAATGCGACGCCCATGCGGCTGGTCAGAAATGGATCTTCGCCGTAGGTCTCCTGCCCGCGGCCCCAACGCGGGTCGCGGAAGATGTTGACGTTCGGCGACCAGTAATCCAGGTAAGCGATGCGGCCCGGTGCGGCGCCCGGGCCCACCTCGGTGATGGGCGGCCGGCGCATAGCCTCATGGAACTTGGCGCGCGCTTCGGTGGAGATGACGTCGGCTATCTTGTGCACCAACTCGGGATCGAAGCTCGCGCCCAGACCGATCGGCTCGGGGAACACGGTGGCGCGATGCTGGGCCACTCCGTGCAGGGCCTCGTTCCACCAGTTGTAGACCGGCACGCCGAGACGCGGAATGGCGGGAGCGCTGTTCTGCATCTGCAGCACCTTCTCCTCCAGCGTCATGCGCGAAACGAGATCCGCCGCCCGCTTTTCGGGCGACAGAGTGGGATCGAGGTACGGGGCGTTGGCAGGCTGTTGACCGAACGACGCGGCGGACAGCGCCAGGAAAGCAATTGCGGATAAAGTGGATCTCAACTTCCAATCTCCTGTCAGTATTCGGGGCTCCCTACTTCCTCGCCGAACCCTCATGGTAAATGAATTGGCCGATGGGGCCGGCGGACTCGAATCGCGCGGTCCGCTGCAGATGAACAACCGGCCCCACGGCAAACGTCAAGCGTGGGCCGCCTGCTTGACCCAATCGAGCGGATTGCGGCGGCCCAGTATCAGGCGGAACGTGACCGGTCTGTTCTCTGGCAGATGAAGATCGACATCGGCCCTGCCCGTCTGGAGCGGCGCCGCCAGGACGCCCGCCGGACCGGTAATCGCCTCGATCCCGTGCCGCGCGATCAGGGTAATGTCCTGCTTTCTCGCGGAGGTGACCGTCAGGTCCACGGTTCGCGCTTCCATGTCCCAGGCCAGTTTGTCGAGCTTCGCAAACGTGCGCAGCCGGATCCCCTGGATTGAGCCTTTCACCAGCGAAGGTGGAAGGGCGGGAAGGACTTCAATCACGCCCGGGCGCGAGTAAGCCAACATTTCCATGACGATCGCGGGGATGCCGCCGTGCGCATCCGGGACAGGCACGGCATAGGGCTCGCGCGCACAGCGGAGCGAGGCGCTGATGTAGCCCTGCTCCAGCAATTGGCGCAGTTGGACGTCCACGATGACGTTGTCTTTGAGCCGCGCCCCAACCAGAGCGCGATGGCAGCGATCGTAGGCAGGCATGGTCTCGCCTGCGACCGCCGTCGCTAACGCATCGAACGTGCGCCTTCGAACGGCGATGTCGGCGGCTCGAGCCAGTTGCGGCGTGCGATCGGGATCGATATCGTCGCCGGGCCAGACTCCGTAGAGATGAGAGACATGCCGATGGATGTAACGCTCTTGCAGCGTGGGCCAAGCCCATTCCTTCAGAGTCCCGTCCGGTTCCAGCATGTAAGGCGGTATCTTGGCCAGCATCGCCTTCCATTTCGGAACGCTGTCGGCATCGGCGCCCAGTATCTCCGCGGCCTGGATCAAATGGGTGAGCGCTTCCCGGCACACGGCAATATCCATGGTGGCGTTGATCAGAGTGGGCCCGGACGGGTCCGTGCTGGCAGGCATGTTTTCGGGCGAGATGGATGGCACGAAAATATAGTTCCCGTTCTTGTCGGTGACGCTGAGGAAATCTTCGTAGAACAGCGCCAGCTCCTTATACGCCGGCACCACGCGGTTGCGAAGGAATTCCGTGTCGCCGGTGACCAGATAGTGGTCCCAGAACTGGCGCAGACGCCAGCCTCCGGCGGAGATCCAATAGGGCCAGATTCCGATGGGGGTGTTTCCGGTGTAATAGTGATTAACGCCGATGCCCTTGTCAGGAAACAGGGGATAAGAGGCGCCGCGCATGCCGAAGATGTTCTTCGCGTTGGCGCGGTGATCCGGGGCCAGGCTTTCCATCCAGTTGAACCAGGCCTCCATGCCTTCCCGCAAGTTGCCCTGCACGGCGCCCGCGGTCTGCAGGTCGATGGTCGAATTGACTTCGGCCGCGATGCTGGGATGCTTGCCGCTCGTGAGGATAAACCAGTGGCGTCCCATCTGGAAGGTCTCCTCCAGCAGCGCGGGCGAGTAGTCCGGCCTCGACCGCTGATCGGCCAGAAGCTCTTCCGTGGACATGCCGTATTGCGACGCGCCGCCGAAATCCACGGTGACGCGGTTGAAGACCTCCGACTGAACTTTCTGTTGCCGGTCAAGCAAGCCCGGATAATCCACGGCGATCTGTTCGAGGGCCTGCCGTAAGGCATCCACCTTCTGCTCGCTGTAGTCCGCGAACCATTCGATGCGCGTCAGAAGCATCACCGACGATGCGCCCTCGACAACCAGCGTTTCGCTATCCACCCGGGCCGAGCCGCCGTTCGGCACCACGCGAACCACTCCGGCGTAGCCGCTGTTGTCCACGGAAGGATCCAGGCGGCACCTGAAAATCAACCGCTGTTCGTTCGAGTCCTGGCGGAACTCGCAGGCTTCGACGCCCTTCGGAGGCGTCGCTTTCGGCGGCGAGCCTGAGTTTCCCGGAGTGAACGCTGCCCGGTCGGGCGCGGTGGAGCCGATTCCCGCGTGGCTGCCCCAGTCCATTCCGGAACGTACGCTCCATTCGGCGGACTTCTGCAATGAGATTCGGACGTTCACCTTCTGGCCCGCGGGCGCCGTGAGCCACTGAACGATGACGTTGTCAGGCCGGGAAGCGAAGGTCCGGCGAAACCAGTCGCCGTGCTCATCGGTCCAGGCGACCTGTATCTCGCCGTTCTCGAAATTAAGCGTCCGGATGTAGTCTTTCGCCGACGCTCGTTTGGGAGAATCGAGTTGCATCAGGAACGCGGGGACGGTCAGGTGCGGCTCTGTATCCTGCTTCATCGGGCTGTTATTCATGTGCTGCAGGGCGAGCGCCACGGCGTCGCGGGTCTTCCCTTCCAGCGCCAATTGCCGCACCTGCGGGAAAATGTCCGCCACGTTCGGCGCCTCCAAGGGCCGCTTCCACGGCATGAGCAGGCTCTGGTGGCGGAAAAGAATCTGTTCCGTGAAGGGATCTCCCATCAGCTCGATGTTCATGGCTCCATTGCCGGAGGTGAGAGCGTCGCTGACCAGGGTGCCGGGCGCGGTGCTCGAAAAGCCCCGTTGCGGTACGATCTTCCGGCGGACACGTTCGGCCAGCGGCATCGGCGAGATGGCATACGAGGTCGCCGGCGCCGGTGGGTTCGGCAGGAACGGGTCCTTTCGCACGCGGCGAAGATACTTAGACGGGCGATTGTCCGCCGGCGGCGCGGTTCCCTGTTGGGCTGTTTGTTGCGGGGCGTCCTCAGCCGCGGCAAGCGCCGGCGATGCTTCGAGGGACCCCATCAGGCCGGCGGCGGCCCCGCTCGTCGTTAGAAAATCTCTGCGTTTCACAATTGCCCTCCTGGAGTTCTACGCGAGCCGTCAAGCGGTCCAATGGACCCAATCCATGGGGTTGCGGCGCCCCAGCTTCAAATGAACTTCCACCGCCTTGCGTTCCGGCAGGTGCAGTTCGCAGGCGGCCTTCCCGGGCTGCAGTTTCGCTGCCAGGACGCCGGGCGAGCCGGACACGGCTTCGATGCCGTGCCGCGCAATCAGGGTGACGTCCTGCTTCCTGACCGAGGTGATCGTCATATCCACCGTCCGGGCGTCCATGTCCCAGGACATTTTGTCGAGCCTCGCAAAGGTGCGCAGCAGCATCCCGTTGATGGATCCCTTGACGAGCGAGGGCGGTAGTGCTGGAATCGGCTCGATGACACCGGGCCGCGAGTAGGCGAGCATTTCGATCATGATCATCTGCAGCCCTCCTTGCGCATCCGGCATGGGCCCGGCATAGGGGTCGTGAGAGCACCGGAGCGTCGGGCCGACGTTGCCTTCTTCAATCAGTTGCCGGAACTCCGTATCCACGATGTAGCTGTCTTTGAGTCGCGCCCCCACCAATGCGCGATGGCAGCGGCCATGAGCGGCCAGCCGCTCCGGAACCCGATGCCGGTTGGCGATTACAACAGACTTTGCCAGTTGCGGGGTGCGGTCCGGGTCAATCTCGTCGCCCGGCCACGCGCCGTAGAGATGCGAGATATGGCGCTGGTTGTAACGCTCCGCCAGCGAGGGCCAGGCCCATTCCTTCAGGGCGCCGTCCCGCTCCATCAGATAGGGCGGCAACCTGGCCATAATCGCCTTCCATTTCGGCACGCTGTCGGCCTCAATGCCCAACAGTTCGCTGGCCTCCACCAGATTGGCCAGCACTTCCCGGCACACCGCGATGTCCATGCTGGAGTTGATCACCAACATGCACGAGGGGTCCAGGTTGCCAGGATTGTTCTCCGGAGAGAAGGATGGAACGAAGATGTAGTTCCCATTCTTGTCGGTGACCGTCAGGAAGTCCTCGTAAAACAGCGCCAGATCCTTATAAGCCGGAACCACGCGCTTGCGGAGGAAATCCAGATCGCCCGTAACCAGGTAGTGGTCCCAGAACAGGCGCACGCACCAGCCTCCGGCCGAGAGCCAGTAGGGGTGCGGCCAAATCTCCTCGGTCGAGCCGGCGTGATCGTACATCTTATCGACACCCTCGTCTTTGGTCGGCGTGAGGGAGTAGTGGGCGCCGCGCATGCCGTAAATGTTTTTCGCATTGGTGCGGTAGTCCGGGTACAGGCTCTCCATCCAGTTGAAGTAGGCGTCCATGCCTTCCCGGTGATCGCCCTGCGGACCCGGCGCAATCTGCAGGTTGATGTTGGCATTGGTTTCGGCCGACATGGTGCAGTACTTGCCGCTGGTCAGGATGAACCAATAGCGGCACATCTCGAACAACTTCTCGAGGAAGGCCGGCGAATAGCCCGGGCTCGACCGCTGATCGGACAGAAGTTCCTCCGAGGACATGCCGTATTGCGCGGCGCCTCCGAAGTCAACCGTCACGCGGTTGAGCATTTCCGACTGGACCTTGCGGGCCCGCGCGAGCAGCGCCGCGTAGTCCGGCGTGACCGCTTCCACGGCCCTCCGTACGGCCTCCACCTGAGCCTCGCTGTAATCGGGAAGCTGTTCGATGCGCGTAAGCAGCATCACCGACGATGCATTCTCGATTACTACCGTGTCGCCGTCCACTCGGGCCGTGCCACCGTTGCGGATTACGCGGGTCACGCCGGCGTAGCCGCTGTTGTTCACCGAGGGATCGAAAACGCCTTTGAAGATCAGCCGCTGCTCGTTGAAGTCCTGCTGGGCATTGCTTAGTCCGGGCGCTCCTTCTCTCCCTCCCGCCATTCCTCCACCGCGGCCGCCCGCCGCCAACCTTCCCATGGTGATCCGGACGTTCAGAGGCTGTCCTTCGGGGGCGGTGAGCCATTGAACCACGAGGTTGTCGGGCCGGGACGCAAAGAGGCGACGAACCCATTCGCCGCGCTCGTCCGTCCAGTGAACCTTCAACTCGGTACTTTCGAAATCCACCGTTCGGAGATAGTTCTTCACCGACGCGGTCCTGGGATACTCCAGGTGCATAGAGAATCCCGCGCCTCCGCCCCTCCCCATGCCGCCGCTGATGGCGGTCTTGTGCCATTCGTCGTAACCAAGTCTCGCGGCTTCATGGTATCGTCCGTCCAGCAGCAGTTGCCGCACTTGCGGAAAAATACTCGCGATCTCAGGCGCCTCGAAGGGCCTCCTATGCGGCGTGAACAGGCTTTCGTGGCGGAAGGCGATCTGCTCCGAGTAGGGGTCGCACGCGGTCTCAATGCTCATCGCCCCATTGCCTGAGAGGAGAAGCGCATCGCTGGCGAGCGAGGCGCTGCAGAAGCCTCGCCGCGGCACGATCTTGCGCTGGACCCGATCCGCCAGCGGCATGGGTGAGATTCTCACTTCCGTTCCGCTCGAATCCCGGATTGCCGGCGGCTTAGGCAGGAACTCATCCCGCCGCACGCGGCGAAGATAATCGGCGGAACGGTTGTCGGCCGGCGGGACGCCGGTTGTCTGTTGGGGACGACCGTCGCTTTGCGCCAACGTCGGCGGCGTCTCCACGGAACCCGCCAACCCGACGGCGATGGCACTTTTCTTGATAAAGCCTCTGCGATTCATATGTGCTTCCTCATCGATGCAATCGCACACTGGAACAGTTGCGGCGCGAACTCAATTAGATAGTTCCGCCGGTTGAACCAACTGTGCGCTCCGGGGCTCTCCTTGAGCACCGGCTCGAAGCCTTGCCCGGACCAGGTAATTCGCCATGCGGACGGGAGCACTACCGGTGAGGGCCCGACCCCGCCACGCCAGGTCCAGCCGTCGTCGGACACCAAGGGAGTGCCGCCCGCTTCCGTAGGTGTAATACTTGCCGTCGCACAGCGCGACAGTGGAGGGGTCGTGGATTCCGAAGTGGCCGTCCCAAGCAAAGGCGATGGAAGCCAGGGCGAGGACCGTTGCTGGAATCGCGTATGTCATTGGGCTATTGCTCGTTGGCGCATGAGATTCGACCAAATGCTATCACGGGGCTAGATCTGCTGCAAGCGCATACATTGCGCATTCAGTGCGCGGCGGGGTAACGGCATGCGCTGGCAAACAACGCGGAAATCGTTGTGGAGGTGCATCGGCTTTGATCTTGAGCTGATCTCTGTCGCGGTGGAGTGACGGGTTGTACCTCCACGACTGCATAGAGTCCGTCGAACACATTGTCGCGTTCCTTTCCATGACAATCGCCGTAATTCCAGCGTGTGCATCCGGCACAGGCCGGCCGTAAGGCACGCGCGAAACCAGTAGCGCGGCACGGACCGGCGGGAAGCTTCACGGAAAACGGTCCCGCGCAGAGCCGGCGGAGACGCCGGGTCGGGATGGGCGCCCATCGGGCCGCGCGACCGGCGGATCTCCAGGACCAATTGAAACAGAGATCGCAGCCCTTGCTATGCTTGAGGTCGTACACGCCAACGAGAAAGAGAATTCGATGAGCGAACTGGCTCGACGGGATCTGTTCAAGACCACTCTGGCCGCACCGGCTATAGCGGCCGCATCGGCTGAAACCGCTGACGCGGAGCAAGAACGTAGTCCGTTCTTGGGGAACCTGTAAAAAGAGAATACTCGGATTTGGAGGAGTCTCATGACGATCACCAGACGCCAGGCGCTGGCCGCCATTGGAGCGCCAGCGATTCTCAAGCGCGCGCTGGCCGCCGGCGTGCAATTGGATATCACGCAGGGCCCGTTCCAGGGTACTCGCGAATCGCTCAGAGCGTGGAAGGTTCCCGACTGGTATCGCGACGCAAAGTTCGGCATCTGGGCTCACTGGGGACCGCAATCCGCCGCCGAATACGGCGACTGGTACGCCCGCAACATGTACATCCAGGGCAATAGGCAGTACGAATATCACGTCAAGACATACGGCCATCCCACGAAGTTCGGCTTCAAGGACGTGATTCCCACCTGGAAGGCCGATAAGTTCGATCCCGAGCATCTCATCGCGCTCTACAAGAAGGCCGGCGCGAAGTACTTTTGCAGCATGGCGGCACATCACGACGGCTTCGATCTGTGGAAGTCCGCGCACCAGCCGCGCTGGAACGCGGTCGCCATCGGTCCCAGGAAGGATATCGTCGGGCTCTGGAAGAAAGCCGCCCAGAAGGCGGGACTGCGGTTCGCCGTCAGCGAGCACCTGGCGCCCAGCTATCACTGGTTCTCCACTTCGCACACGAGCGATAAGACCGGTCCGCTCGCAGGTGTTCCCTACGACGGCGCCGACCCCGCCTACGCCGACCTGTATCACGAATTGCCGGCTGACTATCCCTATGGCCAGCGGATTAACGATCGCCAGGCGCCGGACCCCTGGAAGCAACACTACTTCAAACGCATCAAGGACCTTGTAGATAACTACCAGCCCGACCTCCTTTACACCGACGGCGATATTTTCTTCGAAGAGTACGGCTTGGCACTCGTGGCGAACCTATACAACACGAGCGCCAAGATTCACGGCGGACGCGCGGAGGCGGTATACACCAGCAAGCTGGCCAGCGATTGCGAAACCGGGACCTGCGTTCTCGACTGGGAACGAGGAGTCGCCGGCGGTATCCCTGCCAACCCCTGGCAGACCGATACGTGCATCGGTGACTGGCATTACAACAAGGAAGCGAAGTACAAAAGTCCAAAGTCGGTTATCGATATGCTGGTCGACATTGTCAGTCGCAACGGCAACCTGATGCT
The DNA here is from genome assembly GCA_003167275.1 of Bryobacterales bacterium. Lineage (GTDB taxonomy): Bacteria > Acidobacteriota > Terriglobia > Bryobacterales > Bryobacteraceae > JAIQFL01. The sequence goes on from PMTT01000949.1 coordinate 40,095, forward strand.
GAACTTCCCGCTGCCCAACAGCGGCGCGCTGGACGATCAGGAACTGAAGATCCTGGATGAGATCACCAAGTGGATGGCCGTCAACAGCGAGGGCATCCACGCGACCCGCCCGTGGAAGATCTTCGGCGACGGCCCGGTGGCTTCGGCGCCGCAATCGGGCCGCGGCACGAGATTCAACGAGTCGAGCCGCCGGGACTTCACAGCCGAAGAGGTGCGTTTCACGGCTAAAGGCAACACGCTGTACGCATTCGTGATGGGCTGGCCGGAAAAACAGGCGGTGATCAAGCCCCTGGCGACCACCGGCAGCGCGACGCCAACGAAAGTCAGGAACGTGGAACTGCTGGGCTTCAAGGGCAAAGTGAGGTGGACCCAGGATGACAAAGGGCTCGCTGTGCAAATGCCTGAACAGCAGCCCTGCGCTCACGCGATTACGCTGAAGATCGCGGTATAGGCGAGTCGAATCCCAGCCGGTCCGCGCGCCTGCGTCCTGTGCGGCATGTCTTGACGGCTCTGAACCGCGATTTGCCGTCTATTCGCTGGGCTCAGGCAGCCACATCCGCTTTTGGTCGACTGGGAATCTCGGACACGCGCGGGTTGCTTACATCAACGCAAGTTGCGACTATTTGTTCGGAATGACACTCTCATCGAGGATGGAGATTCAAATGAACGAGAAGCCCGAATGGACCAGGCGGATCTTTGCGGCAGCCCTCGCGGGTGCGCCGGCCATTGCTCAGACTCCGGCCGCCCCTCAGGCGGCGCCGCCGGCCGGCGCTGCGCAGGCCCCGGCCGCGCCGCCGCGGAGGCCGCAGCAGCCCGAGCCGCTGCCGTTCGCGGAGGCACTGGTCTTCACGCGCAAGGACTTCGAGCCGCATACCACGCCGTACCCGCTCTCGCAGGTTCGCCTGCTGGCAGGCCCGTGCCTGACGGCCGCGGATGCAAACCGCGCCTACCTGATGCGCATCGCGCCGGACCGGCTCCTGCACACGTTTCGATTGAACGCCGGGCTGGCGAGTTCGGCGCAGCCGCTCGGGGGATGGGAAGAGCCCAAGGGCGAGCTTCGCGGCCACACCATGGGGCACTACCTCTCGGCGTGCGCACTGAGGGCCGCCTCGGCGGGAGATAGGGAAATGAAGGCACGGGGGGACGAACTTGTCGCTGAACTCGCCAGGTGCCAAGCCAAACTGGCGGGCGGCTACCTGAGCGCGTATCCAACCGAGTGGTACGATCGCTTGGAGAAGCGGCAGCGGGTCTGGGCGCCTTTCTACACCTACCACAAGATCTTCGCGGGCCTGCTCGATATGCACGTCCACACCGCCAACAGGCAGGCGCTGGAAGTCGCAACCGGCATGGCGGCATGGGCGGACCAATGGAGCGCCTCCAAACCCGAAGCCCAGATGCAGGACATTTTGCGGGAAGAGTTCGGCGGGATGAGCGAATCTTTCTTCAACCTCGCCGCCCTGACCAGCGACCTGCGCTGGGCAAAGGCGGGCGACCGGTTCCAGAAGAAGGAGTTCCTCACGCCGCTCGCGCAACACCGCGACGAACTGCGCGGGTTGCACATGAACACGCACGTCCCGCAGGTGATTGGCGCGGCGCGGCGCTACGAGCTCACTGGCGATCCGCGGTTCCGCGCGGCGGCGGAATTCTTCTGGTACGCGGTGTCATCCGCGCGCACATTCGCGACCGGCGGAAGCAGCACCCAGGAATTGTGGCGGACCTCTCCGGGCAGGCTGGCCGCCGAGTGGCGGACAGGGCCAAACCACCAGGAATGCTGCTGCTCGTATAATATGATGAAGTTGACGCGCCAGCTCTACTCCTGGACCGGAGATCCGCGTTACTTCGACTACTACGAGCGCAACCTGCTCAACCACCGCCTGGGCGCCATACATCCCGAAACAGGTCATTCGGTCTACTTCCTGTCAATGGCCCCCGGCGCCTGGAAGGGGCTCTGCGACGAAGAGAAGTCATTCTGGTGCTGCACCGGCACGGCGTTCGAAGAGTTCTCAAAACTGAACGACAGCATCTACTACCGTGACGAGCGCGGCATTTCGGTGAATTTGTTCATTGCGTCGGAGTTGGACGACAGCGCGCGCGCGATCGGTCTGCGGCAGGACACGCGCTTTCCCGACGAGCCTCGCACGACGCTCACGATCACGAAAGCGCCCGCGTCCTCATGGAAGCTGCGCCTGAGGATCCCGTCGTGGGCTTCCGCGGCGGCGGCCAAGGTGAACGGCCGTGCCCTGGAAGTTACCCCCGGCCCGAGCAGTTATCTGAGCATCACCCGCGCTTGGAGAAAGGGCGACCGCGTCGATATCGAGATGCCCATGGCCCTCGCGGCCGAACCATTTGCGGATGAATCGGGCGTGCAAGCGTTTCTGTACGGACCCATGGTCCTGGCGGGCGATTTGGGCAATGAAGGGCTGACGGATGCCCTGGTCAACAATCAACAGGGCCCGGCGGTGGCCAAAGTCCCGATGAGCGTGCCCGAATTGCGCGCGCCAGGGAAGAAGTTGGAAGACTGGATCAAGCCGGAAGGCTCATCGCCTATCGCTTTTCGCGCCGCCACTGCGAGCGGCAGCGTCACGCTCAAGCCGCTGAACCAGTTGTGGGGAAGGTTCGCCACTTACTGGACGGTGTCGTAATCGCCGATCGGAGCACGGCCGTGGGAACGACAATGCCAATCCGTAATTTCCTTCCAAGGCCCGCGGCGACGCTCCTCGTTGCGTTTGCGCACAAGCCCCGCACCGAACGGGGCCTTCATGCGACTCGGGTTGACTTACTCTTCGAACGCATTATGAGACGGCTCTGTTTATTGGCTCTTGCGTGCGCCGGCGCGATCCTCGCCCAGCCGGGAAACCAGCCGGGAATGAAGTGGTGGTACGGAGAACCGGCGGCGAAGTATTGGGAAGCGCTACCGCTTTCGAACGGCTGGCTGGCCGCGATGGTATACGGCCGCACGCGCGACGAACTGATTCCGCTCAACGACGCTTCGCTGTGGAGCGGGGGGCCGTACGATCCGAACAACCCGGGCGGACGGGACGTGCTGCCCGAGATCCGGCGGCTTCTGCTCGCCGGCGAATACGTGAACGCCCAGGCGCTCTGCCAAAAGCTGCTGAGCACGCCGCGTTCCGTGCAGCACTATCAGCCGCTGGGCGAATTGCGGCTTCGGTTTGAAGGTGCTGATGACGCGACGGCGTACCGGCGCGAACTCGATATGGACAGCGCCATCGCGCGCGTCACATATACGGCCGGAGGAGTGCGCTACACACGTGAAGTGTTCGCGAGCTACCCGGACCAGGTTCTCGTCATACGGGTGACGGCGGATAAGCCGGGCACGGTTTCGTTCGCGGCGCGATTGGCAAGCATTCAGCCGAGCGGGCGCAGCGCGATGGCGGGCCGCGACGGAATCGAAATGATGGGCACGGCCGAGACGGTGACGTCAGGGGCCTCGGCCAATCCGACGATTTCCGCAAAGATGCGCTGGGACGCGAGGCTGCGGATAGTGATGGAAGGCGGCATGCTTGCGCCATGCCGGATCGCCGGCGATCAAGACCGCACCTCCGCATGCGTGGCGGTTTCAGGAGCGAATGCCGCCACCGTGATCGTGTCCGCGGCGACAAGTTGCAAGAGCTGGCAGGATACGAGCGGCGATGCGCGGGCGCTCGCGGCCGCGCGGATGGCGGGCGCCGCCGGGAAGCCGTATCGGGATCTCCTGTCGCAGCACTTGCGCGATTGGCGGCCGCAGTTCCGCGCCGTGAGCTTGGATCTGGGCGGTTATGACGCGGCCCAGGTGGATACCACCGCCCGGATGGAACGGCTCCGCAAGGGTGGAAAGGATTCTCTGTACACGGCGCAATATTTTCAGTACGGGCGGTATTTACTGCTGGCGGTTTCCCGCGCGGGCGCGCTGGCCTTCAACAATCACAATGTCTGGCTCGACAACATGCAGGGACGCTGGCAGGGGCGCTGGACGCTGAACATCAATTTGCAGGAGTGCTACTGGCCCGCTGAGAACACGCACATGGCGCAGACAAACCAGGCGCTGCTGGAATTCGTGGAGAATCTGGCGCAAGCCGGCGCGCGAACGGCGAAGGAGCTATACGGCTGCCGCGGTTGGGTCGCGCATCATGGAACAGACGTGTGGCTGAACACCGCGCCTACCGATTTTACCGGTCCCGGCATATGGCCCACTGGCGGCGCCTGGCTGGTGGATCAGCTCTGGGAGCACTACGCGTTTCAGCCGGATACCGCGTATTTGAAGCGGCTGTATCCGCTGCTCAAAGGGGCGTCCGAGTTCTTTCTGGATTACCTGATCGAAGAACCGGCGCATCGCTGGCTGGTAACCGCTCCATCAGTCTCGCCGGAGAATTCGTTTTTCACGCCCTCACACGTTTCGACGCAGGTGGGCCTTGGCCCAACGTTGGATAACCAGTTGCTGCGCGACCTGTTCGACCGGACGGCCGAGGCCGCCGCGCTGCTGGGAGTGGACCCGGAGCTTCGAGCGCAAGTGCAGGAAGCGCGCAAGCGGCTGCCGCCCGACCGCGTCGGGAAGCACGGGCAATTCCAGGAATGGCTGGAAGATTTCGACGAGCCCGAGGTGACGCATCGTCATCTCTCGCCTCTTTATGCATTCTTCCCCTCGAACCAGGTAACGGAGAACACGAATCCGGAACTGGTAAACGCGGTGAGGGTGACGCTCGAGCGGCGAACGGATCGGGACCTGGGGTGGTCCGGCGCCTGGAAGATCAACCTGTACGCGCGGCTGCGGGAGGGCGACCATGCCGAGAGCCTCCTGCGGAGGATGCTGACCGATATCAGCCTTCATCCGGCGGCGGAAGACAGCGATCGAGTGCCCTCATTCGACGGCAACCAGGCGATTCAGGGCGTAACGGCGGGAATCGCCGAAATGCTGTTGCAGAGCCACAAAGGAGAACTGGATGTGTTGCCGGCTTTGCCTAAGGCGTGGCCGCGCGGCCGCGTCTCCGGTCTGCGGGCGCGCGGCGGATTCACGGTTGACCTGACATGGGACGGCGGAGCACTGACCAGCGTGCGGGTGCGGTCCACGGCCGGTAAACAGTGCACGCTTCGGTATCGGGAAGACCGGGTGAGCTTTCCGACGCGAACTGGCGGCGTGTATGTGCGAAATGCGAAGTTGCAGTAGGGATCTGAATTCAGTTGGCTGGCAGACCCGCTCGACAGAATGGTGGGCTTCCCGCGGGGGTCCGCCATGGGGCTTGAGCGCATACATTGCAATCGGCCCGCTCCAAAATCTGATGGTGTGGAAACTGAGCGACTTGTCTTGGCCGCTAGGTTTCCCGGCAGGCAAACCGACTCCATCGTCTTCGACAGCCAGTTCACAGCATCCCGGTGCGGGCTTGCAGAAACCAGAATTCTCCCGGTCCTCCCGTCGGGAGACTTGACCTGTCGTCCAGCGATCTGGCCAAATTGCCAACGAAAATGCTCGTCACGGATGCCTGGCGTTACCATATCGACAGGAGTCAGCCGCGGCGACGGAAGTTAAAGGACGCATATGTCGAAGACCAGAAGAACCTTCCTGCAATCAGGCGCGGCTTTGGCGGCTGGTTTGACCGCCGCCGCGTCGGCGGTACACGCCCAGGCTACGGGGCAAGGGCGGACACGGGAGTCCGCGCCACTCCAGCCCGCTTCCGAGATCCAGGTTCCCAAGATGAAGTTCTTCCACGCCGAGATCAGCCGCAT
>PMTT01000684.1 GCA_003167275.1 Bryobacterales bacterium
TGGCTCTGGATCTGGTGGGACAGGCGGGACAGGCGGTTTCGCCTGTCCAGGCGGCCGAAGGCCGGCCAGTCACTGACCTGCCCGCCAGTGACTTGCGCCTCGTCACCCACACCCACCGTGCCATCAGCGTTCTCCTGGCAGCCTTCATCGGCGTAGTCAGTGCCCTCCTCTGCCTGGAACGCTTCTCCGTGGATCTGCCCCCCGGAGGAGCCGAAATCCTGCACGAGGTCGCGCCTCTGCGCCTGGTAAATTCCTACGGCCTCTTCGCCGTAATCACTACGACACGTCCCGAAATCATCGTGGAAGGCTCAAACGACGGCCTGACGTGGCTGGCGTACGAGTTCCCCTACAAGCCCGGCGACCCGTTGCGCGCCCCACCCGTGGTAGCGCCTCACCAACCCCGCCTCGACTGGCAGATGTGGTTCGCCGCGCTCGGCACCTACCAGCAGAACCGCTGGTTCGAGAGCTTCATGGCCCGCCTGTTACAAGGTGAACCTTCAGTTCTTCACCTGTTGAGATATAACCCTTTCCCGAACGCTCCGCCCAAATTCGCACGCGCGCGCCTGTACCAATATCACTTCACGCACTTCGGCGAGCGTGGATGGTGGACGCGGGAGGAGGAAGGGTTATACTTCCCGGTGGCGAGTCTGAGGTGAATCACAACCGTGGCGCAGGTACTCATGCCTGCCGCGTCGAGACTAAGACTCATCTCGACGCTTTTCGGGCCGGAGAGCGCGGGCGCGCATGCGGTTCACGGGCAGGTGACCTCATGGTCGTAGCCGGCAGCCTCCACCGGCAGGTACCCGAGCCAGCCGTCGGTGTGAATTGTGCTACCAAACAATAATCAGGGCGCTGGACCCCAGGATGAACAGGAAACCGGCTTCCCGGTACCAGGGCAAGGGCACGTACAGATCGAACACCGGCGGAGTGGGATCCATGTTTCCGTTGCGGTGGACCGCGCGAGCCTGGAACCGGTGAGTGCCCGCGCGCAGGCCATGTAAAGTCGCCCAGTTCTCCTCGATCAACGGGCTCCAGGCCAGCGCCCGCCGCAAGTGTTGCCAGACCTGTGGCGCAGACACCCGTGAAAACACCCCTGGTGGGGCGGNNCGCCCCACCAGGGCAATGCCGGCGCCGGTTTTCATACCGATCTTTGCCCGCCGCAGCGGGCCAGGAACACTCGTGTCTTGCAGCGTCCCGACTCATCGGGACGCTCTTCGGGGTGCGCGCCAGTCTCTCTCCGGGGCGTTTGAATGTCCAGGTCGAGGACGCCCTATGTGCTTCTATTCTTTTTCAATATGGCCTGCAGCTTCGTGGCCAGAGCCTTGCTCTCCTTTGTCGCAGGGATCTGCTGGAGGGCGTCCAGAGCCTCCTGGCACATCACCTTAACGCGTTCCGGAAGGTCCAGCTTGTTGGAACCGAACAGCTCGGATCGTTCCTGCAGTGACTTGGCGACCGCAAACAGGAATACCTCGCGCGGCACGGTGACTTCGCCGGCTTTGAATTTATCGAGGGTCTTCGCGGGATCGTCGGGGTTGCCGGCCAACCGGCAAAGGCTCAGCAGGACGCCGCGCTGCAGCATATCTGCCTGCATGGCGTCGCGTTCCGAATCCTGGATCATCATGCCGGCGGCGACCTTCCGCAAGGCCGCAGGCTGCGCCGCGGCGCCGGCTGGGAAGGCGAAGCTCAACTGCACGTTGGGATTTTTGTCTTTCTGCAGGAACCCGTGAAAGCCCTCCGTGAGTTCCATGGCAGCGGCGTTGGCAAGGCTCCGCAGCGTGGTTACCTGCTTGTGAAATGGCATGGGGTTTTCCCGGTTCTGGCGCCCGCCCGCTTCATAATTGTCGGCCATTTCGGAATAGCCTTGAGCCAGCCCGGCCGCGATCACAAGCCGCCAGGGCCGGGCGCGGACCGTGAACTCGCTGTCCGTCCCGACAATCTCGGAAAGGCTGCTGTCGGCCTTTTGAAAATCGCCGTTACGATATGCCTCCTGGGCGCTGGCCCAGTAGAACGCGGGTGTGCCCGGTCTTGGCGGCTGGGATTCGGTACTGCAAGACGTTGCCCCCAGGGCAAGAACTACGATGCTCAAAAGAATCGATTGGGTTCGCATGACAGACCTCTCGGTGCTTCCGGACAGGAGGCGCGATCTCTGGCGGCCGACCCGGCGGCGGCGCCGGATATCAACGCTCACGCACCCAGCCAAGGCTGCCGGACTTCAGCCAAGCCGGATGAGAGCCCCATGACTCCAATCGTAATATAAGACCTTTACCTCCCGTTTGCAAGGGGGAGAAGAGCGATCAGCAATCAGCGGTCAGCTTCACCGGGCGTTCGGAGCTGACCGCTGAAAGGTAACCGCCGACCGCTCTTTCCCAGTACGTTCATATCGGAAGTAAACGGCACTCAGCTAACGAAAAGCCTATTGCCGGCTGAACCCTCCGCGCCTATGCTCGTGGTTGGGTGGCGAGACAGGCCCCGGGAAACGTATGAAAAGTGGATCAACGACGGAGAAGGCGGTCAGTCTAGCGCCGCGGATCGCGGTTTTCCTGGTGGGAATCGCGGCAGGCGCCTGGACCCTCACGCGCAAACAAGGTGTCCGGACCGATCCCGATGCCCTTCGGGAATTGCGTAAAGCAACCGCCGACCTGGAAACCCGGTTGATCGCGCAAGAGTCGGCCACCGCCAACCGGTTCACGCAAATTGAATCGCGCCTGGACCAGCATGCCGCCAAACTGGCGGAGGTCCCTTCCACCGCGCAAATTGTGGACGCCATGGAGCATCTGCTCTTGAAGACCATGGCCACCCTGGACGATCGCCTTACCACGCAGGCGCGCTCGATCGAGCTTCTGAAATCCACGGTGTCGCAGACCGACAGCGTTCTGGAGCGCATCCTCGAATCGCTCGATTCCCTGCAGAGCGATCCCGAAGTTCCCCAACCCACCGAAGAAGATCTTCTCCAACTGACCATGTAGTGGCACGGGCATTCTTGCCTGTGTTGGTTTTGGTTTTCCGGTCTCTGGAGCCCCCGCAAGGGCAGGAAGGCCCGTATCCATGGCCTTTGACTGGGCAAGCTAAAGCATACCCCACAAATTCCTGCAAGGAACTCCTTTCTCACGGCATTCCACCAGCAAGCCAGGCACTCAGTTGCAGGCCGTACGAGGAGAATAACGATCATGAAATCCAACAGGATACGTGTGCTCATTACCGGCGTAGCCGTTGCCGCCATCGGCATCTACGCTGAAATAGGATTCTCGGGCGATAACCTGCCCCAGAACGATCCGGTGGCCGCCGCCGTCCAGAAGGGCGCCCGGTGGCTCACTTCCGTCCAGGGGAAGGACGGAGGATGGGGGCAGGATGGAGGCGAGACCTCCTACGTCCGTAAAGGCGAGCGCCTGGAATCGAACGGCAACGATGTGGCTAACACCGCGGTCGCCGCCGAAGCCCTCCTGCACACCGGCAGCACTCCGACCAGCGGCGAATACCGCGAAAACCTGCAGCGCGCCATCGGCTTTATCCTGAAAAATGTCGAGGAAAGCCCGGCCGACGGCCTCGCCGTCACCAACCTCGCCGGAACGCAGATCCAACGCAAACTGGGACCCTACATCGATACCTTCCTCACCTCCAAACTTCTGGCCGAACTGGATGGCAACATGGGTGACGCGCGGTCCAACGCGCGCGTGCGCCAGAGCCTGCAAAAGTGCGTCGCCAAAGTCCAGAACAACCAGCTCAAGGATGGAAGCTGGAACATCGCCGGGGGCTGGGCGCCCATCCTGGGAACTTCCATGGCCTCGCGGAGCCTGTTTCTCGCGCAGCAGAAGGGCGTGGCGGTCTCGCCCGTGACCATGGCCAAGGTAGAAAACTACACGCAGCAGGCCGCCGNNATGAGCGCCGACACCGTCGCCGTCACGGCCGCCTCGGCCGGAGTCTCCCTCTACCAGGGAGCGCAGGCACTGGAACAGCTCAGCCGCACCGAGGAAGACCGCAGGAAGAACGCCAAACAGATCGACGCCATCAAGGACAAACTGTCGGATAGCCGGTTCGTCACCGGCTTCGGATCCATGGGCGGAGAGGAGTTCTTCTCGTACCTGAACATCAGCGACAGCCTGCATCGCACCGGCGGTCCGGAGTGGACCAAATGGAACACCGGCATCAAGGCCAAAGTCCTCCAGTTGCAGAATGAGGATGGCACCTGGGCGGGCCACCACTGCATCACCGGCCGCGTGGCCGTCACCAGCGCCGCGATCCTGACCCTGCTGGCGGACCGCGACCCGCTTGTCCAACCCACCAGCCTGAAGAGGAAGTAATGCGACGCCGCCATTTCCTGGGCGTGCTGATCGCGCAGGCCGCCTGCGTCCGGGCGCCCAAACCGGCCCTGGCGCGGGCGACCCGCTGGCTCTGGAAGCAGCAGGCCGGCGACGGCGGATGGCATAGCCACACGTACGGCCTGCTGCGTTCCGGGCAATCCCTGACGCCGTTCGCCCTGGACGCGCTGCTGCAGGTGCCCGCGAACCTCTTTCCGCTGCCAGTCGATCAGGTGGACCGGGCCGTTGCCTTTATCCGTCGGAACACACAGCCCGACGGTTCGCTCGGGACCGCCGATCCGGGGATCCCGGACTATCCCAACTANNCCGGCCTATGGCGCCTGGGGCATGGGCGGCGAGGTCCGCACGCCTCCCGATACCGGCCATGTGGATCTCTCGATGACGCGGTACGTCCTGGAGGCCCTCCGTGCCGCGGGTGTGCCGGCTACCGACCCGCTCTTCGAACGCACTTGCGTGTTCCTGGAGCGGTGCCAAAACCGAAAGCCCACCGCTGGCCAGCGCTCAGAGGCGGACAAGCCGGCTGACGGCGGCTTCTTCTTCTCGACCACCGAGTTCGACACCAACAAAGCGGGCCACGACGGCCAGCGCTTCCGGAGCTACGGCACCACCACCGCCGATGGCATCCTGGCCCTGCTCGCCGCGGGGCGCCCGGCCGGAGACCCGGTCGTACAATCCGCGCAGCGGTGGCTGGTGACCCGCCACCATGACATGGCCGTTCCCGGATTCGTGGGCGAGGCCTATCATCGCTGGCCCCGCGGCCTGGCCTTCTACTACGCCGCCGCGAGCACGCAGGCGTTCCAGGCCTTAAAACTGGATGCCGGCACAGGCGTGGTCGACGGCCTGATGCGAACGCAACGCTCAGACGGCGCCTGGGCGAACTCGGAGAACCTGGTCAAAGAGGACGACCCCCTGATTGCCACCCCCTTCGCCATTCGCGCCCTGTCATAGTGGGGCGGACCCCCTGGTCCGCGGCCGACGCCCTCGTCGGCCTTTTCGCATTAGGGCCGGATTCTGATTCCAGTGCCAAAAGCGTCCGTAGCGGACGCGCGGACCAGGGGGTCCGCCNNGCTTCAGCTCATCAAAAAAGTTCAGCAGGAACGTCATGTGCAGATTGGCCTTCTCCCCGCCCTGGGACCCTTCCGCCACGGGAAGCACTACGAAGCGTTTGCCGTCCGGCACCAGATCGTAGGTGGGATAGCGGAGGGAAGGATAGAGGATCTGGCTCTCCGTCCACTGACGCGGCTTGCCCGGCTCGAAACTCCGTCCGTTGACCGTATATGGGACCACCATGATGTGACCGTCGGTGCCCACGTAGAAGATTTCTTTGGCGGTGCGAGACCACACGGGGACTCTGCCGGGAGTAGTCGAAATCTGCGCCTGCCCTCCACCCTTCGCTCCCTCCGGAAATGGCCGCACGAAAATCTGAAAGCTGCCCGACTCATTGGACGCGTAGGCCAGCCACCGCCCATCCGGTGAAAAAGCCGGGTCTATATCTATGCCTTTGGTCGCCAGGAACAACTCCGGGGAGCCGGCCTTGGGATGGTCCGGGTCGGTGGTATCGAGCGGGAGAATCCACAGGTCGCGGTTGGTGTCCACACCCGCCTGGTGGAACGCCAGGCTGCGACCGTCAGGGGTGAACGATCCGGGATCCGCACTGCCGGTCTTGGTCGCATAGATCAGTTGCGGCTGGCCCGACCCATCCGAACGGACCCACGCAATACCAGCGACGCTCTGGGCGTAAGCGATATGATTGCCGTCGGGAGTCCACACCGGATACACATTGGGCAGACCCTGGCTCACCGCAACGCGTGTGGTGGTTCCGCGCGCCAGATCGTAAACCGCGAGATCGCCACCGGAAGTAAATGCCAGCCGCTTTCCATCCGGAGAGAAGCGCGGAGTACGGATATTCATACCCGAAAGCAGTGGCTCCTTTTTGCCCGCGGCGTTCAGAAGAAAAAGAGCACCGATGTCGGTGCTGGACTTGCCGCTCAGGTAGACCAGCGTGCCGGTGCGCGAGAAGTCCAGTTGGCCGCCCCCCGTGCTCGGATTGCCGGCTATGTCGTCCAGAACGGGTGCGGGCATTCCGCGGGTTTCGTAGCGCGACAGGTCGAACGGCACGGCGAACAGGGTGCCCTGATGAATGAAGACCAGGTGGCCGCTGGGCAGATATCGCCCGAAATAGCCGCCGCGCTGTACGATCCTGGTTTGTCCGGTCTTCAGAGACAGCACTTCGATACTGGCGTCGTCGAATCCCGTGGCGGCCCCGTGGCCGGTGAAGAGGATCGCTTCGCCACCCGGCAGGATCTGCGGCCAGCGGTGCGAGATCTCACCCCTTTCCGGTTTGCTGAGGCTCCGCGGTGCTGCTCCTCCGCTCTCCGAAACGCGCGACAGGCCGTACGCGGCGGCGCCGAACAAGATATTGCCGTCCTCGCCCCAGTCCGCGCCGCGCAGATTAATCACGTCGCACAGGGTGTTGGGCGCACCGCCCTGGATGGAGACCTTTTTCAGGTGCCCGTCGGCGAAGAACCCGATCCACTGGCCGTCCGGAGAGAAGAACGGATCCTGCGCATTCTCGGTGCCGGAGAGGATGGTCGGCTTGGATTGATCCATCAGCCGCGTGGCCAGCATTTGCGTCCCGTCGGCTGTCCGCACCGGGTAGGCGAGCCTGCTGCCGTCGCGAGAGATGGCGGCGGTCGTGCGGGTGCCGGCCACGGCATCCGGGCCGAGATCCGCGCTGAAACGCAGCAGGGGACGCTCCACCGGCCGCGTGGCGCGCCACAGCAGTCCGCCCAGCACCGCGATCGCGAGCGTCAAGGGCGCGGCGACGGCCCAAACTGGCAGGCCGCGGCGGACGGGCGCGGCTGCGGCAACCGGGGCCGCCGCCGGCGCCTCCTCCGAACCTGCATCGTCAATGGCGACACGCGCTTCGCCGATATCGCGCAGGCGCCGCTGCGGATCCTTGTCGAGGCAACGCTTCAGCAGCCGCCGAATCGATGTCGGCGTGCCTGCGGGCAGCCTGCTGAAATCCGGCGCGTCGCGGATCACCGAGGCCAGCGTCTCCGTGACCGACTCGCCCAGGTGCATCGTCCGCCCGGTGAGCATCTCCATCAACACTACGCCGAAGGCCCAGATATCGGCGCGACGGTCGACCGGCTTCCCCTTGGCCTGCTCGGGGCTCATGTACGCCGCGGTCCCCATGATCATCCCGATCACGGTGGAGCGCATGGTGAGGGTCGGGGACGACGCCGCGTCGGAGGGGGCAATTTCGCTGGCCAGCGCCTTGGCCAGTCCGAAATCGAGGACTTTGACGCGGCCTTCGGGTGTCACCTTGAGATTGGCGGGCTTCAGATCGCGATGCACGATACCGCGCTCGTGTGCGTATTCGAGAGCCTCGGCGATCTGCCGCGCAATGGGCAGCGCGTCCTCCAGCGGGATGGGGCACTGCTCGATCCGCTCGGCCAACGTGGGGCCTTCGACCAGTTCCAGCACCAGCGCCCGCTCTTCGACACCGTAGATGGCGGCGATGTTGGGATGGTTGAGCGAGGCCAGCACCTGGGCTTCCCGCGTGAAGCGCGCGAGGCGATCGGGATCCGCCGCGAAGATCTCGGGGATCACCTTGATGGCCACGTCGCGGTTCAACTTGGTGTCGGTGGCGCGGTAGACGGCGCCCATGCCGCCCTCGCCGAGCTTGGAAACGATGCGGTAGTGAGCGATGGTGGACTGTGGGCTCATAAGATCAATTCCATCCATCCTTCCATGTAATTGGTGCTGTGGCAGTTTGGTGGGGCGGACCCCCTGGTCCGCGGCCGACGCCCCCGTCGGCCTGTTCGCACGAACGAGGAGCCGGACCAGGGGGTCCGGCGCGGACGAGGGCGTCCGCCCCACCTATGGTTGGGGCTCTACTGCTTGGTGGGGCAGTCCTGCTCACTTCCCCCCTCCCACCGGCACCCTCCGCTTCAGCTCATCAAAAAAGTTCGGCAGGAACGTCATGTGCAGATTGACCTTCTCCCCGCCCGCGGAGACTTCCGGCGCGGGAAACCCCACTAAGCGTCTGCCGTCCGGCCCCAGGTCGTAAGGCGGAACATTGCCCGTCATGCGGATCGGGCTGCCGGTCCATTGGCGCGGCTTGCCCGGCTCGAAGTTCCTTCCGTTGATGGTGTAGGGCACTACCATGATGTGACCGTCGTTGGCCACGTAGAAGATCGCTTTCGCCGTGCGCGACCACACGGGGAATGTGCCGGAAGTGGTCGAAACCTGCGCCTGCCCTCCGCCCTTCGCTCCTTCTGGAAACGGCCGCACGAACACCTGATAGCGGCCCGACTCATCGGACGAATAGGCCAGCCACTGCCCGTCCGGCGAAAACGCCGGCTCCATATCATTGCCTTTGGTGGCGAAGAACAACTCGGGCGTGCCGGCCCTGGGATGTTCCGCGTCGGTGGTGTCGAGCGGGAGTATCCACAGGTCACGGCCGGTATTGGCCCCCGACTGATGGAACGCCAGGCGGCGGCCGGTAGCACGGGCATTCTTGCCTGTGTTCGCTGGTTCATCCTCCTGCGCCTTCGCTAGTCCGAAGTCCAGCAGCTTGACGACCCGATCGGGCGTGACCTTGATATTCGCTGGCTTGAGATCGCGATGGACGATGCCCTTCTCGTGCGCCGCTTCCAGCCCAGCAGCGATCTGCCGGGCATACTCGATCGCCGTCTCCAAAGGGACGGGCCCCGCGAGATCCGCGCCCTCGACCAGTTCCATGATGAGCGCCCCTTGCTCAATCCCGTAGATCTGCGCGATGTTCGGATGATTGAGCGAGGCCAGCACCTGCGCCTCTCGCTCGAATCGCGCCATTCGGCCGGCGTCCTGCGCGAACGCCTCGGGCAGCACCTCGATGGCAACGTCGCGCCCGAGCTTGGTGTCGGTAGCGCGATAAACTGCGCCCATGCCGCCCTCGCCGAGCTTGGAGACGATGCGGTAGTGGGCAATGATTTGTTCGGGACTCACGCGGTTCTAGCGATTATACAAGAGGCGGCCCGACCTCCATTCGTGCCCCGGACGGAAGTGAGGAGTCTCTGACTTATTGTTGGGCGGCATAATCGATCGTGCCGCCCGCGCCCAGCGGCTAGCCCTTCCCGGCAGGTGTCTTCGCGAAGGCGCGGTCGAGTTTGTCGAGTAAAGCCAGTCCTTTGCGTTTCGATCCTCGACCGGCCAACGTCCGAAACCGCGTTTCGGTGTCGTGTTGCGCCAGCGCAAGAGTCGCCAACTCATCCATCAAGCGGTTGATGCTGATGCCCCTGGCCTTCGCGAGGCTCCGTAAACGCGCGTGCTTGCTTTCGGGAATTCGAATCGTCAGAGTGCTCATGACAACTCCTTGAGAAAATCGACGGGGGTTAAGACGCTAACTTCCGGAAAGCGGAGATCGGAGGAGCGGAAGTCCGCAACGTTGTTGGTTACAATCGCCGAGGCGCCTCCTGCAACCGCCAGTTCGATCAAATGGTTGTCTCCCTCGTCACGCAGGTTAGGCCGCCAACGATAGTAAACGGGAACCCATTCGCAAACGCTCAGGAAGGCCTCGAACAGTTCGCGGCGCTCTGCCGCGGTCAACGGAGAGTTGCGGAAGATCGCCTTCCGATCCAAGACGTCTTCATACTCCAGGAATAGGGCCTCACCCACAACGGGCTTCACGCGACCCTCCAAGCAGGCGCGTAGCACCTGGCGATTGCGCCCCGCCGTTCCAATCATGGCGCCAACGAGTACATTGGTGTCCACCACAATCCTCAACAATCTCGCTAGAGTCATGCTAGCACCGATGCTATCATGCCGGCTGGCCCTGAGGCCGCAGGGTTTCTCCACGGATCATCCTCACCGTGATGGCCCCCATCTGGGTTCGCGAGAGATGACTCGGAGACGGGTGTCAGTCGTTGGCGAGAGTCTTCAGCCAGCCGCATTGCAGTAGCTGGGGATCGGCCGTGACGAGCGTGAGTCCGAAGGCCGAGGCGGTGGCTGCGAGGAAGAGATCGCCGGGATCGGGCTGCGGCAGTTGGATGCGGGACGCTTCCATGGCGACTGCGAAGGTGAAGGGCGCCTCTTGCAAGCGAGCCCGGCTGAGGGTCTGCTCCAGCCACAACTGAAAATCCGGCCCGATGCGAAGCCGCTTGCGCCGGTACATCTGGTGGGCCTCCCAGATCGAGACTGGCGACAGATAGACCTCATTCGTGGGCCGTTCGATTTCGCGGCGGGCGGCGCGGCCGACTTTGTGAGGCTCCATGGACGCCCAAATCCAAATGTGAGTATCGAGTAAGAGCTTCACTTAAATACCTTAAATCGCCGCTTACCCCAGCCGTCGAAAGCGCCGACCGGTCCCACAATGTCTCCCACGATCTCCCCTGTGCCTTCCATACAGCCAAGCCAGGACTTCTTGGATTCGGCCTTGGGCGGAACCACGTCGGCCACTGGTTTCCCGAAGCGCGTCACGCGGATCGGTTGTCGCGTCCGGCGGACATCCTCCAGGACCGCCAGACAAGTCGCCTTGAACTTCGAGATCGCAATTTCCTTCATACC
>PMTT01000244.1 GCA_003167275.1 Bryobacterales bacterium
TTTAGCTTGCCCACCCAAAAAAATGGCGCAAGCGGTCGCTCGCCAGCGCTCCCGTAGCCTTTCCGTTCAGCCTGACTTTCAGCCGCCAACCCGCGCCGAATCTGACCGCTGACCGCTGATAGCTGACAGCTATTCTTCAATTCTCCGTCGGCATCTTCTCCGCATGATCGACCACGATCTGCTCGATCGGCACTTTTCGCCCTTCCAGTTTCAGTCCCATTTGCTGCACAGCGGAAAAGATCGTGCTGCCGGACGGGTCGGACGCCGCGTCCGCCGGGCCCCGGCCGGCGCCCCCGAGCCCCGCCGGAATGTTCGCGCCGGCCCTCCTCGCAATCGCCATCAACTCCTCCATGGAAATGTCGAACGCCACCTGGTACTTCCCTTTCAGCTCGGTCATATCGACGATCGGCCGATCCAGCATGGGCGCCAACCCTTCGGCGAACTGCGCCATGGTGATTCTGGTGTTCTCGAAGTGCATCGACTTGCCGTCGGCCGAGGGCGTCATTCTCTGTTTGCCGCCCTGGCCGTCGGAGACCTCTGCGCCCTTAGCCGTCGCGTTCACGGTTACCTGGTTGCTGCCTGTGCTGGGTGGTGGCGCAGGCCCGCCATCGGTGGAAACGGCGGGGGCAATGGGGTCCGGTTCCGCGTCTTTCATCTTCGGTCCGCCTTTGCCGACAACCAATGCATAGACGGGGTGCTCCTTGGTCTCGCGATGAACCGTGAGCTTGAACCTCTCCTCCAGCAGGCTCCTCAGCATCTCCGGCACCTGCTCCTTGGTGGTGCCTACGGGCATCTTCGCCAGTACGTCGAATCTCTGGGCGCTCAACGCGGTCAGCCAATCCGGGCCCGAGATCTGGTAGGCCTTCACATCGTAGGCTTTGGCAATCAATTGGGACAGGGGAAAGTTTCCGATATCGACTTGGGACGCGTCGATCTTCATACCGGCATGGATGGGCGCCCCCGAGGCGGCGGCCATTGGGTTAATCGGCGGCGACGGTTTGACCGATGCGACATCGAATGACAGCGGAGCGGCCGGAGTTTGAGCGAAGGCCGCACCGGCGGCCAGCACCAGAGCGGCGCTCATAATATGCCTATGTAATTGGAGCATGATAGACCTTGTACTATTCATAAGTCTACACGCTTTTGAGCGGCCCCCTCGCTGGAGTCGGCTCAGGTGTTGCAAGTGTGAATGGTAGACGCCATACCGTCGCCGCGCTGGTGCCCGTGGCGCTTGTGCCCGTGGCATCTGTGCCGGTGCCACTTGAGTTGGCTGTGCGGAGAGCATCTGTGCCGGTGGCACTTGAGTTGGCTGTGCGGAGGGCATCTGTGCTGGTGGGACAGGCGGTTTCGCCTGTCAGCCGGCTGCCAGCCGGCCGGGTCCGGCCCTGGGCCGATCCCTTGGTCGACTTCCTTCCGAAGCGAAACTCAGTTCCCAAATCCCCGTCCGCGGCCCATAATGAATCATGGCGGAGGGAGTGAGGTTTGAATGCCAGCCCGGATGCACGGAGTGTTGCCGGCAAAAGGGCTTCGTCTACCTGACGGATGCCGACCTGCCCCGCATGTCTGCCTTCCTGGGAATGACCCCGGCAGCCTTTCAACGCCGCTTCGTCTACCGGACTCGAAATCGAATGCGATTGCGGGTGCCGCGCGACGCCAACTGCAGCTTCCTCAAGAACGACGGCTGTTCCATTCATCCGGCCAAGCCCACGCAATGCCGGATCTTCCCGTTCTGGCCGGAACTCGTGGAGAGCCGCCGGGAATGGCAAAAAACCTCGCGCTACTGTCCAGGTATGGGACAAGGTCCGCTCATCCAGATCGAGGTAGCGCGCCAACAGGCCCAAGAGATGCGCGAAGGCTACCCCGCCTTATATTGAAAGTCCGTGCCCGAGTCTAATCTCGTGCGCCGTGACGAACGCGGCAAGTGGGGCGGACCCCCTGGTCCGCGCGGGTCCCCGAGGACCCGCTGTCGCCCATTGGTTCAAATCCCGGCGCGATGCCAACNNGGCCGACGGGGGCGTCGGCCGGGGACCAGGGGGTCCGCCCCACGGGGACTCCAAGCTACGGGGACTCAAAGCTACATCGAACGCAGCCACCCGAGCGAAGATCCGCCCCAAACCGAGCGAGGCTTATAGTAATCCGCATCTGCAAACTTTTCACTGAAGATGCGCTCCCATTTCGCGTTTTCCACGCAGGTGTTACACGTTCCACAATGGCACGACCGGCGGCCCTTTGTAGTGCGCGCAGGCTCGCGGCGAGGTTCAGCCCTTTTTGAATAGTGCCTTTCTGTCAATTGCTCACTTGAAATAAGAGCGGCAATCGAAGACGCGTCGGCGAGTTCCAACAAACACCTCCTTCGCGAGACTGGTTACTCGCGTCGATTTCTTGATGTCATCGAGTCTATCAGTGCAGGACCGCCTCGGCAACAAATTATACGATATCATCCAAGGTACTTACCAAGTTGAGCGTGCGCCAAGGCCGTACTCTCATAACTAACGGTATGATCCGTGACTGTGTTATTACGGAGATCTGACTATGGAACCTGCCAGTACTCTCATAACCAATGTTAGTAACCGCTGTTTTTCAAAAGGAGTGGAACATCCGGACCACCAGAAAACTATCCCCCATACTTCAGCAGAATCAATACGAGGCCGGCAAACAGCACTACGCCGAACAGGATGGCGATGAGAATCTGCGTCGGGCTAAGCCCGGTCCTTCTGGTATCAACGGATGGCAAAGGGGGCAGCGGCGCCTCGGCCGCTGCGCGAGATCGTGAGTCGTAGACCTCCGAGGGGATGAGATCCGGAATCGGCAGCAGTTCCACCGAACGGAGAATGTAACCGAAAGTCCAATCCGTCACCACCAGAGCCGCGTGTTCCGGGCGGGTGCCGACGGCGAATGCATTGGGCGTACTGGAGTCGCTGATGTACAGTTTGGGCGCGGGCAGCCCGGCGCCGATCGCGAGATTCTCCACCAGGTGTTTGAGGTCGCCCTCCCCGGCGCCGGCAGTCCGCGCGCCAGCCTGGACCAACAGCCGGGAACTCGGGGAAGAAGCGATGGCCCAGAAGAGAATCCCCAGCACCGCTGCCACGCCACTGGCGGTGACCAGCGTGAATCCCAGCATGTGTTGGCGCCACGCCGCCATCGCCTGTGCCGCCGACTCGCGCCCAAACTCGCTCGCCAGGACGGCCGCCAACAAGATCAACAGGCGTGCAAGCAGGTAGCCGGCGACCAATACCGAAGGAATCAGCACGGCGAAGGACAGCGCGATGAGAATCCACGTTCTTCGACGGTTCTCTCCAACACGGTCATAGACTAGCGGAGGCTGGCCGGTTTGAGGTGCCATCAGGTGACGGCCGGCTCGTTTTGACCACACCGGCCGCGGTGCTCGACACGCCAGAATATCAGAATCGGTCTCCAGGGTCCTGTTATCCTTAGTTTGGTTACGAACTCCGGCAAACTCGTCTGCATGGCGCTACACTGTGTTGTCAGCCTCACGCCCGTCTGATTGACCGGTGAAGCTGTTTGCGCCGGGCCGCCGCGTGAAGGGAGACCGAATGACGAACAGTATGTGGCTCGCAGGACTGGCAATACTGGTGGCCGGAGGCGCAGCCGCCCAGACGCCGGATGCGCCGCCGGCTTTTGAGGTGGCTTCCGTGAAAGTCAGCCAGACCACTGGCCGGGACGGGGGCGGGCGCGGCCTGCTGGGTGGCCGTGGCGGGCGCGGCAGCATCCAGGTTTCCCCGGGCAGCCTGACCATGCGCAATGTGACTCTCAAAAACGCCATTCGATGGGCCTACCATGTGAGCGAGTTCCAGGTCTCGGGACCCGATTGGATCGATTCGGCGCGCTACAACATCGTTGCCCACGCATCTGCCCCGGCCAACGAGGAACAGCTTCAACTTATGCTTCAGACCCTGCTGGCGGATCGTTTCAAGCTGGTCTTGCACCGCCATAGCAAGGAATTCCAGGTCTATGTGCTATCGCCCGGCAAAAACGGTCCCAAGTTCCAGGAATCCACCAGCCTCGGCGAGGGCAGCATCGAAGCCCAAGCCGACCGCATGAGTGTGGTGGTGCAGCGGACTCCCTTATCCCAGATGATCGATATGCTGACGCCGGTGCTGGGCGCTCCCGTGCTGGACATGACGGGCCTGAAAGGCAAGTACGATATCACCGTCAACCTCGCCGGTTATATGGCTGACATGCAGTCCACCGGCGGCTCCCCGGCGGATCCGCTGTCCATAGTAAAGGCAGCGCTGGAGCAACAACTGGGCTTGAAACTGGAGAGCCGGAAGACGCC
>PMTT01000239.1 GCA_003167275.1 Bryobacterales bacterium
ACCAGCGGCTGGACCACCCAGGAGTGGCTGCATTTCCTGCGATTCCAAAAGGACCCTGACATGGCGCGCCTCGACCGCGAGTTTCATCTGACCGATTCGCAGAACTCCGAGATCCTGCACCAGTGGCTGCTGATGTCGGTCCGCGCGAATTATGAACCGGCGATGCCGAGGATCGAGCCGTTCCTCTGCTCCGTGGGCCGCCGCAAGTTCCTGAAGCCGATCTACACGGAGCTCATGAAGACCCCGGAAGGCCAAGCCCGCGCCCGCGAGATTTACGCCAAGGCGCGTCCCAGTTACCACCCAATCGCGCAGGTTACCATCGACGGGATTGTGCGAAAGCCGTACGGTATGCTTTAGCTTGCCGAGGAAACACGGGGACAGACGGAAGGTTCCCCCATGTTTACGCCAGCTACCGTGTACTGGGCAAGCTAAAGCATACCCTACGGGATTATAGTGGCATAGACATGGCATTCATACTTTCTTTGGACGAAGGCACTACCTCGGCGCGGGCCGCGCTCTATGACTCCGAAGGGCGCAATATCGGGATGGAATCCGCGCCCGTAACCTGCTTCTACCCACAGCCCGGATGGGTGGAGCAGGATGCCAACCAGGTCTGGCAGGCACAAATCGAATCCGCGCGCCGCCTGATGGAGCGGCATCGCGCCGGGGCCTCGGACATTGCGGCCCTGGGAATCACGAATCAGCGGGAAACCACTGTCGTGTGGGACCGCCGCACGGGCGAGCCTGTGGCGCCCGCGATTGTCTGGCAATGCCGCCGGACCGCGGACTTCTGCGCGGAACTGGCGCGGTCGGCCGCGGGCGCGGAGATCACGCGGAAGACCGGCCTGGTGATCGACGCCTACTTCTCCGCGAGCAAGATCCGCTGGATCCTCGACCACGTCCCCGGCGCGATGGCCCGTGCCCGCGATGGCGAGCTTCTTTTCGGCAACATCGACACCTGGCTCATCTGGAAACTCACGGACGGGGCCCTGCACATCACCGACCCGTCCAACGCCTCGCGCACCATGCTGATGGACCTGGAGTCCGGGTGGGACGACGACTTGCTTCGCATCTTCGACATCCCTCGCGCCATGCTGCCTCGAATCGTGAGCTCTAGCGGCGTCGCCGGGTCGAGTGCCGCTCAACACCTGGGCGGCGAGATCCCCATCGCGGGTATCGCCGGCGACCAGCAGGCGGCGCTTGCCGGTCAGGCCTGTTTTCGACCTGGGCTTTCGAAGAACACCTACGGCACGGGCTGTTTCGCGCTGCTGCACACGGGCTCGCACCGTCCGGTCTCCCGGAATCGCCTGTTGGCGACGCGCGCCGCGGAGACGGACCGCGCCCCGCAATTCGCCATCGAAGGCAGCGTCTTCATCGCAGGCGCCGCGGTGCAGTGGCTGCGCGACCAGGTAGGGCTGATCCGCTCCGCGGCCGAATCCGAGGACATCGCGGCTTCAGTGCCGTCGACCGGCGGCGTCTACTTCGTGCCCGCGTTCGTCGGCTTGGGGGCGCCCCATTGGGACCCGACGGCGCGCGGCATCCTCACCGGTATCGAACGGTCCACCGGCCGTGCCCACATTGTGCGAGCGGCGCTCGAAAGCATCGCCTATCAG
Source organism: Bryobacterales bacterium (assembly GCA_003167275.1). Lineage (GTDB taxonomy): Bacteria > Acidobacteriota > Terriglobia > Bryobacterales > Bryobacteraceae > JAIQFL01. The sequence goes on from PMTT01000239.1 coordinate 1,614, forward strand.
ACCCGCGAACTGGTGGAATGCATGGAGGCGGACGCCGGCGAGCCGCTGCGCGAGCTGCGCGTGGATGGAGGCGCCGCGGTGAACAATTTCCTCATGCAGTTCCAGGCGGACATCCTGGGCAGGCCGATCGTGCGGCCGGTGGATGTCGAAACCACGGCGCTGGGAGCGGCGTATCTCGCGGGCCTGGCGACGGGGTTCTGGAAGAACGTAGAGGAACTGGAGTCGTTCTGGCGAGCCGAACGGCGCTTTGAGCCGGAGATGTCGGACCGCGTTCGTGAGGATCTATACAACGGATGGCACTCGGCGGTCGCGCGGTGCCGGGCTGGCAGCGCCCCTTCCGCCTAAATGTAAAATCGCGCACCTCCCGAATCGCCAAGTGGGCTTCAATACTGTATTCTGTGGATGCCATGAAGAAAGCAGCCGTGTGTTTGTTTCTGACTCTCTCGCCACATCTGATGCCCGCCGCGACCGGGTACCTGGTTCACAATCTCGTCGCCGACAACAAATCCACCGCGACCGCCGATTTCTACGACCCGCGCCTGGTGAACCCCTGGGGCAATGCTGTCTCTACCGGCAGCCCCTTTTGGATTTGCGACTTTGGCGTGTCGACCCTCTACACCGTAGCCGATACAGGCACTACCGTGCTGGGGACTCCGAACGCCACTACGCAACCCTTGATTCCAGGCGTCGGCGGAGCGCCGAATAAGGGCAGTTGCACCGGTATCGTGTCCACCGGCGCCCCCGGGGTGACGGCGACCACGCCCGCGAGCTTCCAGTTCAGCGCGAACGGAAAGGGCCCCGCGGCCGCCAGTTTCATCTTCGTCACGGAAGACGGTGTTCTGTCGGCTTGGTCCAGCGCAATCGACGCGACCCAGGCATTCGTGATGGTGGACAATTCCCAAACCGCTCACTACAAGGGCCTCGCCATTGTCGGCGCCCCCACTCCGCAACTCTACGCCGCCAACTTCAAAGCCGGGACCATCGACGTCTTTGACGCCAATTTCAAGCCGGTCACTCTGGCTGCCGGCGCCTTCACCGATCCTTCGATTCCGGCGGGTTTCGCGCCATTCAACATTACGGCGCTCGGGGGCAAGCTTTACGTCTCCTATGCGAAGCAGGACGCCAACAACCAGTTCGACGTGGCGGGCGCGGGAAACGGCTACGTGGATGCGTATGACAACACCGGCAAACTGCTCCAGCACTTGATTGCCGGAGGACCCGGTTTCTTCAACTCTTCGGGCGCCCCGTTGAACTCCCCGTGGGGACTCGCTCTCGCGCCTGCCACCTTTGGTAAGTACGCCAATACACTGTTGGTGGGGAACTTCGGCGACGGGACGATTAATGCCTACGATCCCAAGACCGGCGCGTTCCTGGGGGCATTGCAAGACGGCACCGGCAAGAACATCGTCATCCCAGGGCTGTGGGCGCTGCTCTTCGGTAATGGCGGCAGCGGCGGCGATAAGGACATGCTCTATTTCACTGCCGGTCCGGGCGGGGAGAAGCATGGACTGCTGGGCAGTATTTCGGCCAATCCCAACCTGACCGTTGCGGGCGTCACGAACGCCGGGCAGGCCGCTGCCGGAATCGCAGGTTATACGTTCATCAACATCAAGGGCACAGACCTGGCGGTGACCAAACGTGCGTGGGCAAAGACGGATTTCGGCACTAACGGCAACACTCTGCCGACATCGCTGGACGGTGTCAGCGTCATGCTGGATGCTGCCCCCGCCTACGTCTCATCCATCAGCCCCGTGCAGATCACCGTACTGACGCCCTCCAACCTGGGGACCGGCGGGCAGGTCGCAGTGCAAGTCACCGACAACGGTTTGACCAGCACGGTGAATGTCCCGGTGCAGCCGGTGGCTCCGGGCTTTTTCCTGGTGGACACAGCCGGCCACATCGACGCGCTCCACAGCAACGGCACACCGGTTTCGTCGACCGCGCCAGCCTCACCCGGTGAGACGATCTCACTTTTCGGCACCGGCTTTGGCGTGACGAATCCACCGGTGGTCGACGGCCAAATCCAGTCCGGCGGCGCTCCTCTGGTAGTTCCACCGGTGATTACGTTTGGTGGAACCGCCGCGACCGTGTCATTCGCGGGAGTGGCCGGCACGGGCCTCTATCAAATCAACGTGGTCGTGCCTTCCGGCTTGCCGAACGGCGACGCACCGGTTGTAGCTATGATAGGCGCAGTCAGTACCCCCACCGGCGCGTCGATCACCATCAAGAACTAAAGCGCAAGTCCGTGCGTGGCGCGGACACTCGTGTCTGCCGCGTCGAGACTCGTCTCGACGCCGTTCGGGTCGCCCCGAAACAAGAAGGGTCGAGACGAATCTCGACCCGGCAGGCACGAGTGCCCGCGCCACGAAGACATGCCCCGCCGTTAACAGTCTTTTCATCCAGCCCCCAGCCTTTGTTCCACGAATGACTTTACAGGCTATAAGTGTAAAAACATAAGACTTCCGCCTCATAAAAGCTTCTTCTTCCGGTATTCTGTGGAAGACATGAAGAAATCCGCCGTCTGTTTGTTTCTGACACTCTCTTGTAACATGTTGCCTGCGGCGACCGGGTATCTGGTTCATAATCTGGTCGCCGACGTGGCAGCTACTGCCAAAGCCGATTTCTACGACCCCCGCATCGTGAACGTCTGGGGCCTTACTGCATCCGCGACCAGTCCGTTTTGGACATGCGATAACGGAACGGGCTTGTCGACCATCTATACGGTGAACGCGACAAATACTACGCCGCTAGGAACGCCAAACGCCACGACGATGCCTAATGTACCGGGCCCTGGCGGTACCATGGGCGCCTGCTCAGGCCTGGTGGCCAACATCGCACCGGCCACCACCCCGCCGACCTTTCCGGTCACTGCCACCGGAAAGGCTCCCGTGGCGGCCAGTTTCATTTTCGTGACTGAGGACGGCCTCCTTTCCGCCTGGGCGAATGGCGCCGACCCTGCCAATGCCTTGGTCGAGGTGGATAATTCGAAGACGGCCGTTTACAAGGGGCTGGCGATTCTCACCACCCCCGCGGTGCAACTTTACGCAACTAACTTTAAAGCCGGGACTATTGACGTCTTCGATGCCAACTTCAAGCCCGTCACACTGCCCGCCGGAGCGTTCACGGATCCCGCGATTCCCTCTGGCTTCGCGCCGTTCGGCATCCAGGCGATCGGCGGGAAGCTTTACGTCACTTACGCCAAACAGGACGCGGAGCAGCATGACGATGTGGCCGGTCCAGGCAACGGATACGTGGATGTGTATGACAGTACCGGCAAGCTCCAACGCCTGATTTCCGGAGGCCCCGGTTTCTTCGGCACTCCGGGCGCTCCGTTGAACTCCCCGTGGGGTCTGGCCCTGGCGCCTTCCACGTTCGGAAAGTTCGCCGGCGACCTGCTGGTGGGGAATTTCGGCGATGGAACGATCAATGCCTTCGATCCAAACAGCGGGGCGCTCCTCGGGACCCTGCAGGACAGCAGCGGCAGCACCATCAAGATCGGAGGCTTGTGGGCGCTCTCTTTCGGAAATGGCTCGAGCGGCGGCGACAAGGATACGCTCTATTTCACGGCTGGTTCGGGCGGTGAGCAGCACGGATTAATCGGCAGCATTTCGGCGAATCCCAACTTGACCAGCGCGGGCATCACGAACTCCGGACAGGCTGCCGCCGGAATCGCCCCTAACACCTACATCACCATCAAGGGTACCGACCTGGCCGCGACCAAGCGTGCGTGGACGACCGCGGATTTCGGCTCGACCGGCAAGGCCCTGCCTTCGTCGTTGGATGGTGTCAGCGTCACCGTGAATGGCACGCCGGCTTACGTCGAATACGTCAGCCCCGTGCAGATCACGATACTGACGCCTGCCGGCCTCGCGACCACCGGTCAGATCCAAGTGGTGGTCTCCGACAACGGGCTAACCAGCGCCACCGTGAATGTCCCGGCGCAGTTGTTGGCTCCGGCCTTCTTCCTGGCCGACACCGCCGGCCACATCGCGGCGGAGCACGGCGGCGGCACAGCCATTTCGACGACCGCTCCGGCCGCGCCGGGTGAGGAGATTGTCCTCTACGGCACCGGCTTTGGCACGACCAATCCGGCCGTTGTGGATGGCCAAATCCTGGGAGGAGTGTCTCCTCTGGTAGTGCCACCGGTGGTCACGTTCAATGGCACTAGCGCGAACGTGCTGTTCGCCGGTCTGGTCGGGACGGGCCTCTATCAATTCAACGTGACCGTGCCCTCCGGCCTGCCGGACGGCGACGCTGCGGTTGTCGCGACGTTGGGTGGTTCCAGTTCTCCGGCTGGCGCGTTGATCACCATTAAGAACTAATCTGGTGGGGCGGACCCCCTGNNACGAGGGCGTCCGCCCCACGTTTTGGTTGCGGCTCTCCTGCCAATCGAGCACCCGCTTCAGAGTACTCGTGAGAATCCATACAACCGGCGACGCCCGCCGTGGCGCGCTACCAGGTATGCGACGCTTATTCCTGCCAAAAAATGTAAAATAATCGGGTTCCCGGATCGTAGGACCTCTTCTTACTGTATTCTGTGGAAGCCATGAAGAAAGCAGCCCTCTGTTTGTTCCTGACTCTCTCTCCACACCTGTTGCCGGCGGCGACAGGTTACTGGGTCCACAATCTCGTCGCGGACGCGTCTACCACCGCTACGGCGGATTTCTACGATACCCGCCTGATCAACCCCTGGGGCTTCACCAACGGTGGGACCTTCTGGTTGTGCGACTTTGGTATCTCGACACTCTACTCGGTGAATGCTACGAACGCCACCGCTCTTGCAACTCCCAACCTTACGACCCAGCCGACTGTGCCGGGCGCGGGAGGCGGCAAGGGCTCCTGCACGGGCATCGTCTCCAACAGCGCACCCGCTACCACGCCACCCACCTTCCCGGTGACCGCCCCCGGCAAGAGTCCGGTAGCGGCGAGCTTCATTTTTGTTACGGAGGACGGTGTGGTGTCCGCCTGGGCGAGTGGGGCCGACGCTACCCAGGCATTCGTCGAGGTGGATAACTCCAAGACCGCCTCCTACAAGGGTCTCGCCATACTCACCACACCAGCCGTGCAACTCTACGCGGCTAACTTCAAAGCCGGGACCATCGACGTTTTCGACGGCCAGTTCAAACCGGTCACTCTGGCCGCCGGCGCTTTCACCGATGCCGCGGTTCCGGCTGGCTTCGCGCCCTTCAACATTGTGCCAATAGGCGGCAAACTCTACGTCTCGTATGCCAAGCAGGACGCGAATAAACAGTTCGACGTGGGGGGCCCAGGCAACGGCTACGTGGATGTGTTCGATAGCACCGGCAAACTGGTCCAGCACCTGATTTCAGGAGGGCCCGGTTTCTTCGGCTCTCCAGGCGCCCCGTTGAACTCCCCCTGGGGTATGGCTCTCGCGCCCGCGACCTTCGGCGCGTTCGCCAATGACTTGCTGGTGGGGAATTTCGAAGATGGCGCGATCAATGTCTTCGACCCCAATACCGGCAATTTCATCGCAGCTTTGCCGGATACCAAAGGCAACCCGATCAAGATTCCAGGTCTCTGGGCTCTCAGCTTCGGTAGCGGGGCTTTGGTCGACGCGCTCTATTTCACCGCTGGCCCGGGCGGGCAGAAGCATGGGATCCTCGGCAGCATTACCGCCAGCCCCAACGTGACTAGCGCAGGCGTAACAAACCTCGGACAGGCTGCTGCCGGAATCGCCCCGAACACCTATATGGCCATCAAAGGTACCGACCTGGCGGCCACCAAGCGTGCCTGGGCGAAGGCGGATTTCGGCTCCAGCGGCACGGCTCTGCCGACTTCGTTGGATGGTGTCTCCGTCACGGTGAATGGCAATCCCGCATACGTGGAATCCATCGGCCCGGTGCAAATCAACATCCTGACGCCCGCCGGTCTGGTGACCGCGGGCCAGATTCAGGTGGTGGTCACTGACAACGGTTTGACCAGCGCCACCGTGAATGTTCCCGCGCAACTGCTCGCTCCGGCGTTTTTCCTGGCCGACACGGCCGGCCACATCGCGGCGGAGCACGGCGGCGGCACGGCGATTTCCACGACTGCTCCGGCCGCACCCGGCGAGGAGATTGTCCTGTACGGCACAGGATTTGGCGCTACCACCCCGGCCGTTGTCGACGGCCAACTCCTGGCAACTGCCTCTCCCCTGGTAGTGCCGCCGGCGGTCACGTTCAATGGCGCTAGTGCCAAGGTAGTGTTCGCCGGCCTGGTCGGGACGGGCCTGTATCAAATCAACGTGATTGTTCCCTCCGGTCTACCGGACGGCGACGCCGCGGTGGTCGCGACGCTTGGCGCGTTCAATACTCCGGCGGGAGCGTTGATCACCATTAAAAACTAACGAGCCCTCCGTCTCCGTAGGGTATGCTTTAGCTTGCCGTTTTGTCAGGGCAAGCTAAAGCAAACCTTACAAAGATTCACATCTTGATTTCCACATCTTGACAGACAAGATGTGGGACCGGTATCATCGTCCTCGGGGAGTCCCCCATGGACGTGCCAGGTACCGATGTGATTCAGGGCACTCTCGATATGCTCATCCTCAAGACGCTCAGCCTGGAGCCGATGCACGGCTTTGGCATCGCGCGGCGGATTGAGCACTTCTCACGCGGGGTCTTCAAAGTCAACCCCGGATCGCTGCTCACCGCGTTCCAGCGTCTGGAGCGCGCTGGATGGCTGGATTCCGAGTGGCGCCAGACCGACAACTCACGACGCGCCAAGTACTATACGCTCACGCGCACAGGGCGGAAACAGCTCGAAATCGAGACCGCGGACTGGACGCGCCGGGCGTCCGCCATCGCGCGGCTCTTGAAGGAGGAGGGCGCGGGCGTGAGATATACCGCCTCCGGATTGTTCTCCGCCAGCGACGCCTGCTTCACATCGTCCACCGCGCCCACAACGGTGTAGTAGGGCCGATCTGGAGGGCCGACGTGAAGCCGCTGCCCAATTGGGTCGAAGAGTAAGCACGCGCAGTCCACGTGTGAGTTGGCGCCAGAGAGACATAGCTCATGACGCTTACCGGATTGGGTGTGGCGATCGGCCTGGGTGGGGCGGCCGTCGCGAGCCGCGCGCTGGTCACAATGCTTTTCGGTGTGTCGCGGCTCGACCTGGGGGCGCACCTCGGCGTGGTCGGGATGCTTCTGGCCGTGGCGGCGGGCGCATGTTGGGTGCCGGCGTGGCGCGCGTCGCGGGTCGATCCGGCGGTTACTTTGCGGGCGGAATAGCAGCAATGTGGGGCCGATTGTCACTCGGCCTGCCGATGCCGTGCGGCGCCTTCGCACTCAAAGTGAACGGTATTGGGGTTAAGCTAATTCTGAACTATGCGGAATACGGCTGTTCTCCTGATCGACTGTCCGGACCGTAAAGGCTTGGTTGCGGCCGTCGCAAGCCTTCTTTATCGGTATGGCGCGAACATCACCCACGCCGATCAGCACCAGGACCACGAAGCCTCCCTGTTTTTTATGCGCGTCGAATGGACGCTGGAAGGATTCGATCTGAGCGCGTTCCGGACAGAATTCCAAACCACGGCCGCGGAACTCCAGATGCACTGGCAGCTCAAGTTGATGTCAGAGGCCCCGCGGATGGCGGTCTTCGTGTCGCAGTACGTGCACTGTCTGGTAGATCTACTTCAGCGGCAACAGGCCGGGGAGCTTCACTGCTCGATTCCGCTGATCGTCAGCAATCACCATGATGGGGAAGCNNTGAGGACGAGCAGCGCCGGTTGTTATCGGCTGAAGGGATCGACCTGATCGTGCTGGCCCGGTACATGCAGATACTGTCGCCGGAGTTCGTCGCGGAGTACCCGGCGCGGATCATCAATGTCCACCATTCCTTTCTGCCGGCTTTCATTGGCGCGCGGCCTTATCATGCCGCATTCCAGCGCGGAGTAAAGCTGATCGGCGCCACCAGCCACTACGTGACGGCGGCCCTCGACGATGGCCCGATCATCGAACAGGATGTGGTGCGAATTTCCCATCGGGATCAAGTGGAAGATCTCGTCAAGAAGGGTCGGGATATCGAGAGGGCGGTGTTGTCTCGGGCCGTGATGTGGCACATGGAGCACCGCATTCTCTGCTACGGCAACAAGACGGTTGTGTTCGATTGACCGGCCGAATTTCTTGCGGCACTATTGCACTTGAAATCCGTTCGGCAGGGTGGCTTCCTCGGTGCCCGTGGTCACGGTAATCGACCGAGGCCCCAGATTGGCGCCGGCGGCAACTGTGAACTGTGCCGTGAGCGTCGTGCCATTCGCGATGGCGATATTGCTCACGGCGACTCCCGCGCCCGCGCTCACCTGCGTCAGTCCATTCGCAAAGTTGGTGCTCTGGCCGACTACGGTCACCGTCACAGTTGTACCCGGCGAGGCGCTGCCCGACGATATCCAGGCGACTATCGGCGTGTTCGCGGATAGCAACTGGTTGAACTCTCCGCGTTCGAGGAACACTGCCATCTGGCCCCGCGTCACCGCATCGGTGGGGCAATAGCCCGCCGGCGCACAACCTGAGGTGATCCCGAGCTGCTTCATCTTCTGGATCCATGGAAAGTACGGATGACTCGACGGCACGTCGGTGAAGTAAGGGACCGGCGGATAGCTGGATGGGGTAGGGGAGCCGTATCGGCTGCGGATGATCAGTACTGCCATCAGCGCGCGGGTCACTGGGGTGTCCGGGCAATACTGATTCGGCGCGCAAGGGACTCCGATTCCCAGATCCTGCAACTTCTGAATCCACTTGAAGAAGATGTAGTTCGCTGGGACGTCGGTAAAGTAGGGAGTCGGCGTGTAAGTAAAGTTATCGCTGCCCATCACCGACCTGACCACGAAGACCGCCATCTCACCATTGGTGACACTGTCATTCGGACAGTAGCCTGGTGGCGGGCCCTGACATCCGGAGGTGATGGAAGATTCCCAAAGAAGGTCAATGGCGGGGAGGAACGAATCCGTGGGACTCACGTCGCTGAATGGAGGCTGGATAGCGGTAGCATCCATGGCGCTCGCCGTACCCAAGCCGCCTGAGAGAACCACCTGATTGACCACTTGCGAAGGTGCGTTCGAGGCCACCGCCACCGTGACGGTGATGGGCGGGTAGCCGGCACCGGCGGCAAGGGGATCGGAGCGGGAGCAGGAGAGGGTTGCCAAAGTGCATGCCCATCCCGGACCGGCGATGGCGGTGGCCGTCAAGCCAGAAGGCAAGGTGTCGGCAACAGTGACGTTGCCGCTGCCGGCCGCGGCACCGCCATTTTGCACCGAGATGGTGTACGGGGCAGAAGGTTGCCCCTGCGCGAAGTTGCCGATGTGCGACGCCGTCAGCACAACGTGGCCGGGAGCCGGCACGGAAAGGTCCCACATCCCGCGGCCATATGTAGCCACCCGCAGGGTTCGGGACGGCCGGTGCAACTTTAGCGCGTGGCAGATGACATTGGGCAACGCCGTGCCCAGTGGGAGCCAACTTTGCCCTCCATCGACGCTACGATAGACACCGATATCCGTGGCAGCGTAGATCGTATTCGAAATGTCTGGGTCCAGCACAATGTCGTTGACCGGAATTTTCGGCAAGCCGTTGCTCAGGCCGGTCCAAGTCATGCCTCCGTCCGTCGATCTGTAGACGTGGCCTTGGACTGGAATTGGAGAAGCGGTAGCAGCCCACACCGTCAGGGGGTCCCCCGGATCGACCGTGAGCTGAGTGATGTCCTGAGTGAATGGCAGGTTGCGCGCGGTCCAGGATGCGCCCGTTCCGGACAGTGCGTTTCGGGTCATGAAAACAGTACCATTAGTCATTCCCGTATAGACCGTATTAGGATCTGAAGGCGCTACCGCAATGGTCACGATGCCGACGGTGCTCTGAGTCAAGGCCGGGGAGATGGCGGTCCAAGATCCCGCTCCGTCAAGGGTCTGATAGACACGGTTCGTACCGTAGTAGAGCCGCTTGGGATAGGAGGGATCCATAACCAACGGCGGAATGTAATCCATGGGGTCCTGGAGGTTGATGCCACCTTGAGCGAGATGAAAGGTGTTGCCACCATCCGTCGATGCCCAGACTCTGTCTGCGGCAGCGGAAACGCAAGATGCATAAACGTTTTGCGGTTGTTCGAAATCGATGGCCGTAAAGCCGCCGTCTCCACAGATCCCAACTTCACTCCAAGCGGAATTGCCCTGATATTGGAGAACGTTGTTATCCTGCGTGCCACCAAATGAAATGCTCGCCGCGGATGGGCTAGTCGAGATGCCTGGATAAAACAACGCCGTATTCAGCGTGGCGTTCAGGTTGGTCCAGACCGTTTTCGCCACGGTTGGACTTGACGTCTTCCAGATCCCGCCGTCATTCCCTATATAGAGAGTGTTGCCATCCGCGGAATAGGCTTGAACATGATGATCCACATGCAGTGCATCAGCGTTCTCCGCCCATGTCTTTCCTCCGTCTGTGGACATGCTCAACGTTAGGCAACCCGCATAGATCAGATTTGGATTTGTAGGATGAACACGCAGCGACCATCCCCAATAGCCGATGTCGTCATTCGGTGGAACACCGATCTGAGTCCAAGTGGCGCCGCTGTCGGCGGATCGATAAAATCCGACCGAGTGGCTGATCGCTACGTACAAGATGTTGGTGCTTGACGGCGCCACTGCCATGTAGTACCAGAAACCTGGCGGAAGACCGCTGCCTGCGACGGGGTTCCAGGTAAGGCCACTATCCGTTGAGCGATAGATCCCATGTTGTAAGACTGCCGCATAAGCAATGTTCCCGTTCGTCGGATCGAAGACAACCTGAGTAGTATTGTATGAGGTTGGCAGCGGAAAGGTCCAGGTCGAACCGCCATCCGCCGACCGCTTAAGGGCGTAGTCGACCGCCAGTATGATGGACGCATTCGCGGGGTCGACGGCAACGGAGCTCACGTAACCCCCTGGAAGGGATGTTGTCCAGGTGGCGCCGGCATCGGTCGATTTCAGAATTCCGCTCCCGGCAGTCGCGGCGAGAATTGTGTCCGGGGCTGAAGGGGCCAGGGTCAAGTCCCGTATATTGAGATTCGCCTGCTGATCCGTCAACGGCGCCCAATTCGTGCCACCGTCGGTCGTCTTCCAGACTCCGCCGCCGTCGGTCCCGATATAAACGACGTTGGAATTGCGCGGATCTATGGCGATTCCCCAAACGCGACCAGAGTAGAGGGTGGGTCCAGGTTGGCCATAGAACGTGGTGGAACCCCATTGGATCGGCGCCGGGCCAATGGCGCGCCACGGGCCGGCGGTGCCGGTAACGTCGGCGGCCGTCCGCAACTTCTCTTCGACGGCCTTCTGCCGCAGTCCTCCATCAGGATGGCGCAGGTTGAACCACTCCTCGTTTCTGCGGTGCGCCTCTGCCTCTCCGCCTTCAGATTGGGCGGGAGGCTGAGGGGGAGGGACACGGCTTATCTGCCGCCGGCTGCGTATGCACGCAAACTGACCGAGTGCCGCGAGGACCACTAAGACGCTGCCGACTGACTTCATCTGTCGTTAGGGTACAGGAGAACAGGGCTGTTGTAAAGGAGGTGTATGTCTGAAATGCAGAAACGGACGCGACATCCAAATGGCTCTGTGCGGACGAACGCGGCAAGGCGCGGGTCTTCGTGGCATGGGGCACTCGGGTCGAAACTGAGTTTACGGGTGGGCAAGCTAAAGCATACCCTACGAAGGCGCTAAAATCGACGCATGCGGGTTCGCGAACTGGCGGAATGGCTGGGCGTCACCTTTGAAGGCGATGGCGAGAAGGAAGTGACCGGCGTAGCGCCCCTCGAAACGGCGGGGGCGGCGGACGTGGCGTTCGTGGGCACTCGAAAGGCGGCCGCCAAGGCGGAGAGTTCCGCGGCGGGATGCCTGCTCGTGCCCTCGGAATGGCCGAGCCCCAGCTATCGAACCGTGATTCGGGTGCAGGAACCGCGCACGGCCTTCGCGCGCGCCATGAGCCGCTTCTATCCGACCGCCGAACTGAAGCCGGGCGTACACCCCACCGCGGTGATCGGTAAAGATGTGGAGATGGGCGCGCTGGTGTATGTGGGGCCGCACGCGGTGGTGGGGGACGCCACGCGGATCGGTGTGGCCACCAGCATCGGCGCGGGCTGCTTCGTGGGCAAGCGCGTCATGCTGGGCGAAGGCTGCGTGCTGCATCCCAACGTGACGGTCTACGACAACGTGGATATCGGGCGCGGGACCATCGTGCACTCGGGCGCGGTGATCGGGGCGGACGGATTCGGTTACGTGATGGACCGCGACCGCTGGCACAAGTTCCCGCAGGTGGGGCGGGTCGAGATCGGAGACTTCGTGGAGATCGGCGCGAATTCCTGCGTGGACCGGGCGGCGCTGGGGGTGACCTCCATCGGCGAAGGCACGAAACTCGATAACATGGTGCATGTGGGCCACAACTGCCGCATCGGACGGCATGTGGTGGTGGCCGCCCAGACGGGATTCTCGGGGCAGGTGGTGGTGGAAGACTACGCCGTCATCGGCGGGCAGGTGGGGAT
>PMTT01000495.1 GCA_003167275.1 Bryobacterales bacterium
GCCAACAGCGCGTTAGATATACGATTCACAGATCGGCGCCCCCTCTCAGGTTACACTGTACGACAAGTAGAGGGGCTGTGGCACGGGCATTCCTGCCTGTGTTGGTCTTTTTGCCACGAAACTGGAACTCCCTTCGGGTTTTGTGGGGCAGGCAATCTTGCCAGGCAATCTTGCCTGCAGCCGGCTTTCAGCCGGCCCCCTGGGACAGCGGTTCCGACCATCTCGCCCGTCTCCGGGCAATTCTTTCATACCTTCCCAGGGCGCGGTGCCGCCAGAGCCATCCCCCCGGGAATGCCTGTGCCACGGGCCATCGTGCGATCGGGCTACAATGGATGCTCAACGCGTGACATCCCCTCCGCATCCTATTCAGCGCCGCTACCTCGCGGAGCAAATCGTTCGCCTGCGGCGCGCCGACGAGCAGCAGCGGTACGCCGCTGCCCAGCGCCAGGGCCGCATCGACCCCAACCCGCACCAGATCGACGCCGTGATCTTTGCGCTCAAGCGTATTCCCGAGGGCGGCTGCATCCTGGCCGACGAAGTGGGGCTCGGCAAGACTATCGAGGCCGGCCTGGTCATCGCCCAGTTGCGCGCCGAGGGCGCTGCCCGCCGCGTACTGCTCATAGTGCCCAAGCCGCTGCTCGGCCAGTGGCAGGATGAGCTCTACCGCCTCTTCGGCATCCAGGCCTCCGAAGGACGTCTCGCTCCCGGCGGCTTCTCTGGCCCGGGCGTATTTCTCGCTGGCCGCGAGATGGCCGGCAGTGAGCGCGGCGCCGCCGTTCTCCGCGACAGCGAACCGTTCGACCTCTGCGTCATCGACGAGGCCCACGAGGTCTTCGCCAATATCTACCGCCGCTTCAACAAGTTCGGCGACTACGACGAAGATTCCCCCGACGCCCGCATGGCTGATCGCGTCCGCAGCTTCCTGCGCCGCGCGCCGGTCCTGCTGCTCACCGCCACCCCCATCCAGAACAACCTCACCGAGCTGTGGGGCCTCGTCCAGTACGTCGAGCCCTCGGGCACCCTGCTCGGAAATCTGCGCACTTTCCGCGACGTTTTCTGCGACGGCGACGATCGCAAGCTCGTTCCCGGCCAAATCTCCGAACTTCGCAACCGTCTGACAACTGTAGTGGCCCGCACCCTGCGCCGCCAGGCCCAGAATTTCCTCGAACACCCCTTCGTCACGCGCCACGCCGAGATCCGGGAATACTCCATGACCCCGCGCGAGAAGTCGCTGTACGACGACGTTACGGCCTACCTCCTCGAACCGCGGATTCTAGCGTTCAGCGGCAATCAGCGCCGCCTGCTCCTCATCGGCTTCCACCGCCTCATGGCCTCATCGGTCAGGGCCCTGGCCGCGAGCCTGCGAAAGGTCGCAGCCCGCCTCCAACGGATGCTGGCCGGCCAGCCGAACCCTGACGTCGACACCGAATTCCTACACGACTTGGACGACGAAGACCTCGACGACGAGGTAGCTGGTGGGCCAGACGATTCGCCTGCTGGTGGGACAGGCGATTCGCCTGTCCACCCCGATCCGGAGCAGGTGAACGCCGAACTGGCCCGGGTTCACAACTTCATCCTGCGTGCCGATGCGCTCCTGCGCGACAGCAAGGCGGAAGCCCTGCTCGGCTTCATGCGCGTGATCGGCGAGCGCCCGCCCGAACGCCGTCGCGTCGTAATCTTCACCGAATCCCTGGTGACCCAGGCTTACCTTCACGACCTGCTGATCGAGCGCGGCGGCGTGGATCCCGAGGCCGTCACCATCTTCCGCGGCACCAACGACTCGGTGCGCGCCAACGAAGCCCTGGAGCGTTGGCAGCACGAGGTCGGCGACCATCAGCCTCCCGAACAGCGCCCCAGCCGCTCCGTGGCGATCCGCATGGCACTGGTGCACGAGTTCAAGACCCGCTCTCAAGTCTTCATCTCCACGGAGGCCGGCGCCAAGGGATTGAACCTGCAATTCTGCGACACGATCATCAATTACGACCTGCCCTGGAACCCGCAGCGCATCGAGCAGCGTATCGGCCGTTGCCACCGTTACGGCCAACAGCACGATGTCACGGTGGTGAACTTCCTGGCCAGCGACAACGAAGCGCAGCGCCTCGTCTTCGAGATCCTCAGCCGCAAACTCGATCTGTTCGGCAAAGTCCTCGATGCCTCTGACGTGGTGCTGCACGAGCCCTCCACTGACGCGAGCGAGCCACTGGCCGGCGCCTTGGGAAACGACTTCGAAACTCGCCTCCGCCGCATCTACGCGCGCGCCCGAACGGTTGACGAGATCGCGGCGGAACTGCGGCGTCTCCGCGAAGAGATGGACGAGTTGCGCAAACGTTACGAGCAGACGTGGGAGCGTACCGCGGGGCTCATCGAGACGCACCTGGACACCAAGGTCAAAAACTTCCTTCGGCTCAAGGCCGAACTGCCCGAAGGACTCGCCCGACTGGATGGCGAGTTGGACCAGCTCCTCGCCGGCTACCTCGCCGCCTGCGAAATTCCGCATCGCCGCGTGGCCGTGGAGGGCCGTGTCCGATTCGAGTTGCAGCCGTCGGAACGGCTGCCGGAGGGCTGGCGCGACGGAGCCACCGTGGCAGTCGGTGAGGTCAAGGATATGGCCGACGCCGCCCCGCTGCATCTCGGCCACCCACTGGTACGCGCGGCCGTCGAGGAGGCTCGCGCCGCCACTCAAACGCGCTTTTCCGTAGCGTGGACGCTGGATGCCACCGCCCCTGCAGCGCTCCGTCTCGCCAAAGGAAAGCGCGGACGCCTGGTCCTCAGCATGGTCCGCTACGAAGGCTTCGAGCGCGTCGACCGCCTGCTCCCCATCGCCGTTCTGGAAGGCGACGGCGCGCCGCTCGATGCCGAATGTGCCGCCTGGCTGTTAGACCATCCACCGGCCGACCGGCGCCCGCCTAAGGCTCCGCTGGATCTTGACGACGCGGTGGACGATGCCCTCGAAGAACTGCTCTTCTCCGACCAAGCCGACGTGGCCGGCCACGAACAGCAGCACTTCGAGCGCAACCTGGAGCAGATCGAGCGCTTTGTCGAAGACCAGGTGCTGGTGCTGCGCCGCCGCCTGGCCACGGCTGCCGAAGATCTGCGCGCAGCCGAGGATAAACGCGACGCAGCCCTGGGCTCCGACGCGCGCAACCAAGCCGAGGAGCGGATGCGCAAGGTACAATCCGAAATCGACGGTCTGGAAACGCAGATCGAGCGACTGGCGAAGCGCGACGACGCGGAGTACGAGAAGTGGCGCGCGCATGCCTATCAGCGCCGCTACCAGCCGCCCGTGGCCGCCCGTATCCTGGACGTGGAGTTCATTCTGAAATGAGACCGGAGGAGGCACAGGAAGTGGCATTGAAGATCCTGCACACGGCCGACTGGCATCTCGGCCGCGGTTTTCCCTCCTTTGCCGAGGAGGACGAGATCAAGCTCACGCGCGCCCGCATTGACGCGGTGGACCGCTTGCTCGGTCTCGCCGAGAGCTTTGCCGTCAACGCGGTGCTCTGTGCCGGCGACCTGTTCGACGATCCCGCGCCGACCGAGATCTGGTGGCGCGAGCTGTTGCGCCTTTTCGAGCGCCGCAACTGGCGCGACCGTCCGGTCTTCCTGCTGCCCGGCAATCACGATCCGCTACAGCCGGAGTCGGTGTGGGCCGAAGGCCATCCTTTCCGACGAGGACTGCCGGCCTGGGTGCACGTGGTGGACCGCGACAACTTCGAGTTTCCCCTCTCGGAGGAGGCCGTCCTGTACGGTGCGCCGTGCCGCAGCCAGGCCGGGGCCGACGATCTGGCGTCGCGGCTACCGCGCCGCGAGCCTGACGATCGGAGAATCCGCATCGGCCTGGTACATGGCCAGACTTTCGATGTCGCCGGCCACCAGACCAACTTTCCCATCGCCCTCGATGCAGCCGAGCAGCGCGGCTTGAGCTATCTCGCCATCGGCGACACCCATGCGTTCCGCGAACTGCCTCCCAAGGCGTGCCCCGCGGTCTACCCGGGCGCGCCCGAGACCACCACGTTCGGCGAGAAGGACACCGGCTTCGTGGCGGTGGTCTTCTTCCCGCGCCAGGGACGTCCGCCGATCATCCAGAAGCATCCCGTCTCCCGATGGCGATGGCGCGACGAGCACTGCCGCGGCATTGAGGAGCTGGAGGCCTTGTGTAAGCAGGATCTCAAAGAGTGCGTGCTGCGGCTGACCCTGACGATGGAGGTGAATGTAACGCAAATGGACCGGGTGGAGGCGATCCTGGTGGAGCTGAAGGGCAACGATGCCACGCACGGAAAAGCCGGCGTGCTGCTGCTGGACCGCACCGGCCTGGAACTGAACACCGCCGACACCGGTGGTTTCGATGCGAACCTGCCCGATGTCCTAAAATCCGTAGCCGCCCGCCTGCAAGCGCAAGGCCAGGCGCCCGAAGGCGTCATCGCCCGCCGTGCCCTCTACCACCTGTACCGGACCGTTAAGGAGGCCCGCCCATGACCGTGGCGCGGACACTCGTGTCTGCCGCGTCGAGATTCGTCTCGACGCAGTCTCGGGTGCCCACAAATTCCGGCGCTAGGGCAGGTTGTCGAGGCTGCCGCGTGGAAACTTCTGACGACGCATTTCGAACCCGCTCCGAAACCCTCGATGCCGACCGCCAAACGCGTCGAGATGAGTCTCNNACACGAGTGTCCGCGCCACATTGGGGAGGCCCGCCCATGAAACTCCTCTCCCTCAAGGTGGAGCACTTCCGCTGCGTCCGCCAGGCCGCCCTCGAATTCGGTCCCGGCCTCAACGTTCTGCACGGACCCAACGACCTCGGCAAGTCCAGCCTCGCCGCAGCCATCCGCGCCGTTCTCCTGCTGCAAGCCTCCTCCCGCGAGCACGAGGAGTTCGTCAACTGGAACGGCACCGGCGTGCCCTACGTGGAGCTGGCCTTCGAGAGCGAGCCGCAGCGCATCTGGCGCGTCCGCAAGACGTTCGGCAGCGCGGCGCAGTCCTTCCTCGATGAGTCCCGCGACGGCGTCGACTTCCATGTGGAAGCCAAAGGCCGCGACGTGGATGGCCGCCTGAGCGATATCCTGCAATGGGGCCTCGCGCCGCCCGGCGGCAAAGGACGTCCCAAGGGCTTGCCGATGACGTTCCTCTCCACGGCGCTGCTCGCCGAGCAGGACCGCGTCGCCGCCATCTTCGACCAGGCCCTCTCGAAGGACTCCGACGAATCCGGCAAGAAGCGCCTCATCGCGGCGCTGCAGGCGGTCGCGGAGGACCCGCTCTATAAGCTCGTGCTGGCCCGCGTGCAGGAACGTTTCGACGAGGCCTTCACCTCCAACGGAGGGAGGCGGCGCGGCAAGAACTCTCCCTGGGTGCAGGTCAACGAGCAAATCCGCCAGAAGGAAGAGTACGAGCGCCAGTGCAGCGAACAACTGCAGAAGACCGCGGCCATCGAGATCGAGCTGCAGGAGTCGCACCGCCGCCAGCTCGAACGACAGGCATCCGTCGAGACCGCCGAAGGCATCGTACAGCAGATGGAGGCGTTCTATCGCGCCGGCCGGCAGCGCGACGAAATCCTCGGCCGCCTGAAAGAGTCCAAGGCGCGCCTTGCCGAAATCTCCAGTGTGCTGCAGGATCTTGCCCAGGCCGAAGAACGCCGGCACGCGATCCTGTTGCAGGTGGACGATCTCGGCAAGCGGGCCGAGGCGGCTCGCAAGCTGGCAGCCGGAGCCGCGCAACGGGCCCAGGCGGCCAAGGACGAAGTCGCTCGCCAGCAGAGCGAAGACCGCATCCGCGAGAGCCTGCTCAAACGCACATCGATCGAAAAACGCCGCGCCGAACTCGAGGCCGAGCAGGCTCGCAACGCAACCGCGCTCGACCGGATTCAGGCGGTCGAGACCGCTGCCGCGCGGGTGCGGGCGATTGAGAAGGAGAGCCAGGAACTCACCCAGTCCGTCAAGGATCTTGAAGAGCGGCACAGCCAATCGGCGCAGGCCCTCAGCGCTGCCGGCGAGCGGGAGCGCGGGCTGCGCGCCGTGGCTCAACTGATCCGCTGCCGCGCTGCCCGCGAGTCCCTGGAAAAGACCGAGAAAGGACTCGCACAGGTCAACGTCTGGCGCGAGGAGGCCGCCCGCCGACGTGCCGCCGCCGTGGCCATGGAGACTGCCTTAGTGGCCGTCGCACTCCCTTCAGCGGCCCTGCTCGCCGACCTTCGCCAGCTCGACCAGCAACTGCAAATTGCCCGTGCGCGTCTGGATGTAGGTCTGCACGTAAGCATCCGGCCCAAGGGGGGGTTGAGCGTGACGCTTCAGTCCGATGGCGAGGAGCCCGCGCAGCACGATCTGGCGGACTTTCCGATCGAGGCCACGGCCAGCCGGGAGATCGTCATCGAGATTGAGGATGTGGCGGAAATCACGTTGTCGGGTGGCGCGCAGATCGCTCGCGACGAAGTCGAACGCCTCCAGAAACGCTGGCTGGATGAAGTGGAACCGGCACTCGAACGGGCCAACGCAGTGACGCTCGACCATCTCGGCCGCATGGTCGCCGAAGCCGCGCAGCGTTCCCAGGAAGTTCAGGAAGCTCGCCGCGCCGCCGGCCAACTGGAGCAGCGCGCGGCGGACCAGCCCGACTGGGCAGGGCAGCAACGCCACCGCCAGCAGGAGTTGGCGTCCGCTGAGGCGGCCCTGGGTCAGGCGGATCGTGCCGTCACCGAGAAACTCGCGCGCGAACTCCGCGTCGCCGATCTGGGGGCTGCCGAGAAGCGTCTCGAAACGCTACGAGTGGAGACAGGCAAGCTGGTGGAAGCCAGTCGGAAACTCGATAGCGAACTGGCCGCCGCGAATGCCCTGAGCGTGGAGAAGCAAAAGGCGCTGGCCGCCTCACGCGAAGCACTCCTCGCGGCGCAGTCCGGTGTGGAAGGCGATTGGGAAGTGGTTCTGCCGCGCGTCACCGGACGCAAGACCGCGATTCAAGCCGAGCTGATCGTCGTCCAGAAGGAGATGGAAGCGCTCACCACCGGGACCAACCAGGCCCTGACCGCCGCGAAGAAGGCCCTGGAGATTGCCGAGCGAGCCCGCGTGGCCGCCGAGTCCGAAAGCGCGAAAGCCGCAGACGAACTGCGCGCCGCCGAGCGGCGTGTGGCAACCTCTGATGGCGAACTCGCGATGCGCCGCGAGGCAGCCGCGAAGCTCGACATCGGCGCTGCCCGCGCTACCGTCGAGCAAGTGGAAGGTGAGCTGCGCCTGGTGCCGGAGCCTCAACAGCGGGTCACCGAAGAGATGCTGGCCGAAGCGCGCGCCCACGTGCAGTCCGCCCGCGACGAGTTGCGGCGCATCGACGACGAGATCCAAGCCAAGCGCGGCGCGCTGCAGCACGTGGGCGGGGAGGTGGCGAAGCAGAAGGCCGATGCCGCCCAGGAAGCCCTCAAGGCCGCGCGCGAGCGCGAGCATTTTCTGGAGACCGACTACGCCGCCTGGGACCTGCTGCGCACCACGCTCCTCGATGCCGAGCGGGAAGAGGGTGTGCACCTGGGCCGCGCCCTGGGCGATCCCATCGCCCGCCGCTTCGGCGAGTTGACGGACCGCCGCTACGGCGCCATCGCGCTCGGCCCCGACCTGGAAACGCACGCCATCACGGCCGCCGGCGATGCCCGTCCGGTGTCGTCCCTGTCGGTCGGCACGCGCGATCAGCTCTCCACCATCTTCCGGCTCTCCCTAGCCGAGCAACTCCAGAGCACCGTGATGCTGGACGACCAGCTCACCCAAAGCGATGCCGAGCGCATGCTCTGGCTTCGCGACCTCATCCGCGAACTCGCCGCAACCATCCAGATCCTGGTGTTCACCTGCCGCCCCACCGACTACCTGCTCCCCGCTGAAATGAAGCCCACAAAGAAATCGGAGCAAAACAAACCATCCGTTCGTTCGATCCACCTCGCGCAAGTGATCGAGAGATCCGCCACGGCCCAGGCTTCGGCGACAAAGTGACAGGTCGATTTGATGAAGTGGACGCCAACACGCGCGATAACGCCGAACCTTAAGCCAAGGCCTTCAGCGGATGTATATGGGCTCGAATCCGCTACACTGGAAAGTGAGGGTGCCATGAAAACAGAAAGGGCCGTCCCAACGCCGACCATTCCGACCGATCCGAAGGCAGGAGAGAGCAACGGCGCCCAGGTACCCATTGTGCGTGAGGCGACCTGGGAGGAGTTCCAGGAAGCAAACCGCAAGGTGGGGATCCTGCATGACGGGCTCTTTCGGCGCCTCGCCGAACACGACCGCGAGCGCTGAGCAGACGACCGTCATCCGTCTTTCTTTGCCGAGGTGGCACGGAGTTACGCTAAGAACTTGGAACCCGACCCGAAGTTCCTCACCCGCGAGATGGTCGATACAATCCACGAGGAGCAAATCAACACCTACGGCGGCCACCACGGGGTATTGAACGAGCATCTTGTGGAATCCGCTGTCAATCAGCCCAAGAGCACCTACTGCTTTGGCGGCGGCGACATCTACGAACTTGCGGCCGCATACGCTTATCACATCGTTGCCGACCATCCCTACTGGGATGGCAACAAACGAACTGGCGCCCGAGCCGCCGTTGCCTTCATGGAGATCAACGGCGTGGACACTAGCCGGTTGCCTGAGCAGCAGACCTACGAATCGCTCATCAAAGTTGCCGATCACCAGATGGATCGTTTCGAGTTGGCCGACTTCTTTCGATCGCATTTGACCGAACTGTGACACCGCGAGACCCCCGAATCCGAACGGGGGGAAAAGAGGGCATGGACACCATCCCCGCTAGCGCGGTGGCGGGGAGGTTGGGCCTGAGCCAGTGTGGTGCTTTCAGCCGCACGCTATCATCGAA
>PMTT01000682.1 GCA_003167275.1 Bryobacterales bacterium
GAACTTCTTCCGGGCCGAGTGGTCCCAATCCACGGGGTGGAAAATAATGTGGCTGTTGTGCACCCAGTCGATCCACTGATTCACCGGCCTGCCTGGGAAGCGGAAAGTCAGCCTGCGCCGGGGAGGATTGTAGGAGTCGGTGACGCCCCACGAGACCTCCACATCCATGCCCGGTCCTTCGTACTGAAGCTGGATCAGGCAGTCCTCGGCCGGGTTCTGGCACGTGGATGGCGCGGTGCCATTGATATCGATTCCGTCCCACGCGAAGCGTGTCCCGTCCGGCGGGTCCATCAGGGTGATCGCCCGGACTTCGTTCGGGTCGCCCGGCTGATGGTCAAAATTGGTGAACGAGATTTGCTTGCCGCCCGAGCCTTTGCCACCCAGCGGATTCAACCCGATCCACAGCGAACCGTCGCTGATGACGATGGGCGTATCGTCGGGGCCGTGGGAGACGGAGGGTGCCTGCTGTGCCGGCGGCGGAGTAGTGGCCGGCGGCGGTTGGGAGGGCGCGGAGGGCGACGGCGTTGTGGGGGAGGGCGTCGCAGCCGGGGGACTGCTCGCGCCGGGCGTCGTCGCCTGCTCGGGGTTGGTTCCCCGGCACGCCGCCAGCATCACGAGAGCGCCAACGGTAGTCGCGATCCAGTACAGTCTGCCTCGGGGAGCCGGCATGGCCAAGCGATCTCCTTTCAACCAGAGCATTATACCTGAGCGGACGGAGTCGATAAAGCGATTGCCCCGAAGTCCCGGCAAACCTGCGGCCTTCTACGCCCGGTGCGCTCTCGGGATGGTCAGGGAAGTCCAGTGGGTGTGGGCGAAGTGTTTCGCCAGCAGAACGATCTGGCCGCAGTGACAGGCGTAGTGGGCCACCTGCCGATGGATGGCCTGCATCACCGAATGGGGCTCGCCGCGGATCGTGACGGTTCGTCCCAGGTCCGCATCCGAAAGCGGCTCCAGCGCCTGGAATACGAGGCGCCAGCCGTCCTCCCAAATCTGCATCAAAGCCGCGCGGTTGGCCGGCGGCGTCTCAAACTCGCTATCGCGGTTGCGATCGGGTTTCTCGCCGTCGGTAGTCAGGAAGTCCGTCCAGCGCGAGCGCATGTTGCCCGCCATATGCTTGACTACGATCGCGATGGAGTTCATCTCCTCGTCGAGCGCGGCGAAAAGCTGGTCGTCGGTCACCTGTTCCATCGCGCGCTCGCCCATCGTCTTGTATTGACGAAAGATCGCGAGGGAGTCTTCGAGGTAGGAGGTCGTGAATTGGTGGGCCATCCCTTCATCTTAATTCTCGGCTGGCCCCGCGCCTGTGAATTGCTACCACTGTGTGGGGAAACATTCACGAACACATTAATTGCCGGCATCCGCGAAATTCATCGAGATATTGTCACTCCATGCCGCACCTAATCCGATTAGCTGCATGCCGAACTCGATGTCCTCTGCGCCCTGGGCGATGGGCGCGTGTATTTCGTAAAAGGCCCAGGCGCTCGACCTGACTGGAAATCTGCCCATATTGTCAAAGAAGAGGGTGCTGATGTCCTTCCCGTGAACGCGCACCAACAGGCGGGCGGAGCTTCCCAAGACGACATCGGCCCGTACCGCGGCGCGGAAAGTCAATTCCTTGCCACGATATGGCGTAGCATCGACTCGCTGGAAGAGAAACCACCGCTGGTCCGTGGGGTCCTCGCGAATCGCTTTCACGACAGCGCACCGTTTGCCGCTGTTACAAGCCGCGCCGGAAACGATCTCCGTCACATAGGCCCCCCGCGGCGGTAAATAGACACAGGGAGGAGGTTCCCACCCGGGCGGCCGTTCGCCCGGGTTACCCTCCGCAAAGTCCAGGTTCAAGAAGGTGGCGTGTAACTCGTCGGCGCAACGTTGGGAGTACCCAACAACGCCGCTCACGGCCGCGATTCCGAGACCAACAAGCAAGGCCCGCAGTTTCATTCGTCCTCCCGGCTTGCAATTAACAGTCCAGCCAATAAGTCATCGCGAACTTCGTAAGCGGTGCAACCGGATTGGCATTGTCTGCCAACACGGCAACGCCGCTGGTGCTCGCCAATGCTCAGCCGGTTCAGGTGTCGTACAGCTTTTCGCAGGGCGACTCCACCGGGTTGAACTGCTCGACCAGTGACGCCAATGTTCCGCACAAGTTTTATCCGCTTCGGGCGGGTCCGCGCTGATCCAGTTCACGGCGTTGGCGGCTGCCGCCAACCAGGATGTGGATGTGAACTGCACCTGCTCGGGAGGGCCGGTGAAGGCGCCGATTCACGTGAGCCCCGCGCCGGTGATCAACTCGGTGACATGGGCGGATGGCAAAACTCCGATTTTGCTGGCCGGAGTACCAGGAACCATCCGGATCTATGGGCAAAACTTCGGGGCCACGGCGGGGAATCTCGGCTTCTGCCCAGCGGGCGCATCGCCCTGCGTGTTTCCGGTCGCCCTGTGCGACGGTCCGCCTTCGGGGTCGGGGTGCGGCACATGGAGCTTCAACACCTGGCAGGACAATTTCATTGACGCGCAGGTGACGCTGCCTCCAGATGCGGGCACGGACCTCAATTGGGATGTGTTCGTGATTTCCGACGCCTGGATTTCGGGAGACCTGCTTTCACACTAGCATTCGCTTTGGATAATCGGGCCTTATTAGCCGAACTAGGAAGGCCGGTCACAGATTTTGAAAATTTATTAGTTGTTGATTCTAAATGTTTTATCGATTCTGAGGCGGCGGGCGCGGACACCGGGCAGTTACTATGCGCTTGTGGAACGCCTTATGAAAGCCGACCGAGTCTGTGCCGTCGCCGCCGCGGCCGCACACGATTTGAATGATGAGCTGACTGTTATCCTCAGCAGTGTTACGGATTCGATCCTGTCCCTGGAACCGGGACATCCCGCACGCCCGCTCCTGCTCGATCTCCAAAGCGCTGCCCAACGGTGCGCCTGGAAGGCGTCCGGACTCCTGAATTACAGCGCCCGCCACGGCGCTCAGCCGGTCGCCGCCCCACTCGAGACTCTTCTCGATAACTGAAAAATCATCTCCCGCCCCCTACAGTTTTCCTGTCCACCCACCGATAAGTAAGCATGGACCAACGTCGTGAGCCTCGCTTCGTAGCCGATCAATCCGTCGTCGTCACAGTGCTCGGAGAGCATGAGACGCAACATGCAGCCAGGATTCTCAATGCCTCCGGCCGGGGCCTGGCGATCGAGATGCCCAGCGCCGTGCCCCCGGGGACGGCGATCAAGATCGAAGTTGACGACTCGATTCTACTGGGCGAGGCAGTCTACTGCAAAGGCGGTCAAGGTTCGTACCTGCTGGGCGTGGAACTGGATCAGATGCTTTGCGGCCTGACAGAGCTTGGTAAGCGGCTCCAGGAATTTGCCACGAAAGAGCCATCAGGATCGGAGGTGGCGTACTCCGTCAACCACCGACAACGCCAATACCGTCAACAGTCCCAGGAGCAATAGAATCGCGGCGCGGTTCGCCACGTGCCCCCGCATCAGGTTTCGCTGAAGGATTCTACTCACCGGTCACCTCCTTTGCGCCTATAGTGGGGCAGGTTATCAAGCGGCCGATTGTCAATCGGCCTGCTGACGCAGTGCGTGTCCTCGCGCCCAAACCCGGGCACCGCTCGTCGGACGCCGTTCGCCCCGTGCTGAATATAACAACGCGTTGGAGACCATTCCGGTTACAGGGATGCGTTATCCTGTGGTGTTCTTATGAATCGAAAAGCGTTGGTCTTTGGGGCCGCCGGTCAACTCGGCGTGGAGTTGGTCCGGGAATTGAGGGTGCGCGGCTACTCCGTCACGGGTTGGGACCGCACCCAAGTCGACATCACCGACGCTGCTGCGGTGGAACAGGCGCTTGCCCAGTACGAAGCCGAGTTAGTGTTTAATTCGGCGGCCTATAACCAGGTGGATGTCGCCGAAAAGGAGCCTCAGGCGGCCTTTCTCGTGAATGCCTTGGCAGTCAGGAATCTGGCTCTGGCTTGCCGGCAGGTAGATGCCCGGCTGGTCCATTTCTCCACCGACTACGTCTTCGATGGCTCGGCCAGCCGTCCGTACACGGAAGAGGATCCCACCCACCCTCTGGGAGCCTACGCTGTTTCTAAGTTGGCCGGCGAACTGTATGCCCAGGCGTACCTTGACCGGGCGCTGGTCGTCCGAACCTCCGGGGTATACGGTCCCGGAGGGCTTGCCACCGCCCGTGGCAATTTCGTCGAGCTGATGCTGCGGCTGGCTGCTTCCCGGAATCCCATCCGCGTGGTGGAGGATCACCTTGCCTCGCCCACCTTCGCTCCCTTTCTGGCGGCACGGACCATCGATCTGGTGGAACTGGACCTGTCTGGGGTGTTCCACATCGGCGGGGGTACCCCGATTTCGTGGTTCGCGTTTGCCCGGACCATCTTTGAGGTAGCTGGTCTGGAACCGGCGCTGCAGGCAACCAACGAGCGGGAGTACCGTACCGCCGCCCGCCGGCCAAGGTATTCGGCTCTCTCCAACGGCAAAATGGAACGCGCCGGACTGACCCCTATGCCGCAACTCCGACAAGCCCTGGAGGCCTATTTCGAGGAACGCCGCCGAACCGTAACCGCGACTCCGGCTTGACCGGAAACCGCCGGGCGGTCTTGACGCCGATCCCCGCTACCGGATCTCCGGCTTGACTGCGTAATAACCCTTACGCGCCTGAACCTTGAGGTCCTTGTTCCCCGTTTTGATATCGAGCTTCCGGTAGGAGCCATCCTTGGTGTCGTTCTGGGGAGTGTACCCGATGGCGTACTGTGTGCGCATCTCTTCCTGGAGTTGCTTGAAAACGTCGTCCAGGGGGTGCTTGCGATCCACTTTGAAGACGTGCCCGCCGGTCTCGTCGGACATCTTCCGCAAATAGCCTTCTCCCCCACCGCCGCCGAATACCATGCCGTATCCGCCGTAGGCGCTCGGGTCGGAATAGTCGATGCTGTAAATGACGGCGTCGGCCTTCTGGGCGGCCTCCACCGCCTGATTCAGGGTCAGGCGGCTGCCCTGGTCCACCCCGTCGGTAATCACCACGATCACCTTGCGCCCCACCTCTGTGCGTAGTTTATCGTTGGCAGCCAGGAAGATGGCGTCGTACAACACCGTGCCACGCGGACCGCCGGCGGTCGGGACCGGCCCGGGGCCAATCCCGCCGACGCCCGAACTGACGCGCAACTGGTTCAAACCGGCGGTCAGCAGGCGGGTGGAACTGGTGTAATCCTGCAACAGTTCCGATTCTTCCCCGAACTGGATCAGGAATGCCTCATCCTTCTTGCGCAAGACCTGGGTGAAGAACTGCGAGGCGGCGTTTCGCTCGATGTCGATCAGGTTTCTCTGGCTGCCGCTCACGTCCACCAGCAGACCGATCGTCAAGGGAAGGTCGGTCTCCCGCGTGAAGTATTTGATTTCCTGAGACTTACCATCCTCCAGAACGGTAAAATCGTTCTTTTCGAGGTTGGGGATCAGGGTGCCTTTCTTGTCCCGTACGGACGCAAGAATGCTGACCACGTCCACATCCACCCTGATGGGCTGGTCCTGGTCGACAGGTGTGGTCGGTTGGGGGGGCTGGGTCTTGCTCTGTTTGGAGGGCTGGGCGAGAAGCGCAGCACTGACGGCAAAAAGAAGGAGTGGTCGCATCCGGATACAATAAGGGTGACGTATCCCCGCGCGCGATTGTTTCACCATGAAGGAAGCCATTCACCACCTCAGACGGTCGGATCCTATTTTATCCGAGATCATCGACCGGGTTGGCGAGTACCGGATTGCGTTCAACGACCCGGGCTTCGAAACACTCGTAAAGTCGATCGTGTACCAGCAACTCAGCGGCCGTGTCGCCAGCGTCATTTTCGGTCGACTGGCCAAGGCCGCCGGCGGGAGGCTGACGCCCGAAAACGTCCTCAAATTGCGGCCTTCCCGAATGCGGACGCTGGGACTTTCCGGACAGAAAACGGCCTACATCCGCGACTTGGCCCGCCACACCCGCGATGGCCGCGTGGTCTTCGACGAACTGGTGGCGCTTTCCGACGCGGAGGTGATCGAGCGCCTGACCCAGGTGAAGGGGATCGGGATCTGGACGGCCCACATGTTTCTGATCTTCGCCCTGCGGCGAACCGACGTGCTGCCGGTCGGCGACCTGGGGATTCGGAACGCCATCCGCAAGGCATACGGGATGGCCGAGTTACCCCAACCGGCCGAAATGGAGGCCATCGCCGCGCGCTGGCGGCCTTACTGCACGGTGGCAAGTTGGTACCTCTGGCGAAGCCTGGAGCCGAACGCCGATCTGTGAAAAAGATCTTGTTTCACGTGAAACAAAGATACTGGGTCTTATTAGTCCACATTGGATTCTCCATTTTTTCCACGGTGTGTTGAAAATCCCCACGCTCCCGGCTATAATCTGTTTAGGATATTCAGACCTCAGGATGCGATAACCTGGGGATCGAAGGAGAACAAAACAGAATGCGCGCGATAAAAGTAGCGGTCCCGGCAGCCTTCCTGATGGTTGGGTTCTTGCTGTGTACCACGTCCTCGTACGGCACACAGGAGTACATGAAAAAGGAAAAGGATAAGGTCAAAAACTGTATGACCTGCCACGGCAAGGTCGAAGCGAAGGAAAACATGCCGAAGAACCTCACCGAGGTCGGCAAGTGCTACGCGGCGAACGACCACTCGCTGGCGAAGTGTAACGTTCCTGCTCCTAAGTAAGCTTCGCACTCGGAGCCCTGGCCAATGCCGCCGGTGCGACAGACGATGGCTTTCGTCTGTCAGCCGGCGGGGTTGCTTGGCTTATGTCTAAATGGGTGACGTTTTAATGGGTGGGCAAGCTAAAGCATACCCCACGGGTAAACTCTATCTTCTGCACCGCGAACAACTAATCCCCCGCCCCATCGAAGAGGTCTTCGCGTTCTTCAAAGACGTGCGCCATCTTGAGGCCTCCACACCGCCCTGGCTCCATTTCCAGATCGTGACACCCCAGCCAATCCACCTCCAGGTGGGAACCGAAATCGAATACCAACTGGCGTGGCGATTCATCCGGTTCCGCTGGAAAACGGCCATCCGGCAATGGCAGCCACCGGACTTCTTTGTGGACGTGCAGTCGCGCGGTCCGTACCGGCTCTGGGAACACACCCACTCATTTAGATCGGAACAGGCGGGCACCCGCATGGTCGATTCGGTACGCTACCAATTGCCGCTCGGCATCCTGGGGCGCATCGCACACCGCCTGCGTGTCCGCCACGATCTCGACCGCATTTTCGATTACCGCGCCGATACCATCGGGCGGCTCTTGGGCGGATCTCCAGGTTCGGCCAAGAAGGCCGAGTAGCGTGGGGCGGACGCCCTCGTCCGAGCCGCCCCCCCGGCCCGGCTCTTGGTTCGTCCGAGCAGGCCGACCAGGGGGTCGGCCGCGGGCACCTGCCTGATTTTCGAATGGTGATCTTTTTAATGGGTGGGCAAGCTAAAGCATACCCTACGGGGGGCGTGCGAAGGCGAAGCGCTTTGCTGTATGCTGATTGCGGAGCCGTTATGAAGCTTGTGATCGCGCTACTTCTCTCTGGAATCGCTGCCGCGCAGGAAGCTGCCCACCAGCATCCCGCGACGCCGCCCATCCCCTTGCAGCCCCTGGCGCAGCAGGTGCGCCAGTTGGAAGACGCCTTGAATTACCTGGGACAGGCGCTGCCTGCCGCCGACCAGCGGCGGATCAACGAGGCTATCGGCAATGCCGACGAAGCCGCCGCCGTCGCCCAGCTCCAGGCCGTTCTCGACCCGTATGTCCTCCTGTCGGTGGACATCAATCCGGAGAGCCGCGTGAAGGTGGAGCAGGGCGCCGCCAAGCCAAGCCGGAACTAGTCGAAGCGGGCACGCGCCTGTTCCTGGTCAAGGTGGCCAACAACGCCCACGTGACGGCGCCCCTCAACGTCGAAAGCCCCAACAGCGGGACTGTCTACATCCGGTCGAGCGGCAACCCGGCGCCTCCTATCGAGCTTACCGCGCGCGATTCGGCCGAACGCTGGGCCGATCTCGCTCTACCAGCAGGCGCCCATGCGCCGGCGACTCACCGGGCTGGCGCTGGAGTACGTAATCCTCGAAATCTACAGCCGCGATGCCGGCCAGCGTTCGGCCAAGATCGCCTTCAACGTGGGGCAGGGAACCCAGGATATCGGGTTCCGCAACGACGTCATGATCCTCTTCACCGCGCAACCCGCGCGGCGCACACCATGCGGGTCAAAGACGAGAAGGGGCGGCCCACTCCGAATTGACCGAAGCGCGCAATGCTTATGACCATGCCCGCGACGTGTATCGACAACTGATAAGGGAGTCGGAGCGGTAAACGCGCGTTTCTTGGCGTAAAGACTACAGCCGGAAACAGAGTGGGGCGGCTGCCACGATGCTTGGCGCGTTCCGTGACTGGGCAGTCGCCCACGACTCCGCGTTTCAGGAGTGTTCCCGGCCCCCATTCTCCGACCCATGCAGGGCGCTGCCCAGCGCCGTGATCCCGTGCTCGTTGTCCTTCCGTTCCAGTTCGGGACTATAGCGCAGGATCTCCCGCACCATTTCTGTGTTGCCATGCCAGGCCGCCCACTGCAGCGGCGTCATGCTGTATTCGCCCAGCAGATCCACCGGCCAGCCCGCGGCCAGCATCAGGCGAACCGCGTTGGTGTTGTTGTTCTGCGCCGCGTCCGGCAAGCGGCGCCGGTCGTCCTCGGAGAGCGCCCGCGTCAGGCCTGGCCGCACGGCCATTAGCGCGCGGAACGCATCCTCGTCGCCCAGTTCGCAGGCCAACGCCAGTTTCAGATCCTCCGGGGTACGATCCATCAGCAACCGGAAGACTTCGTCGTGTCCGAAGTCGCGCGCGATCAGGTGCGCCGTCCGCCGCGGTCCGAAAATCCAGGTGTAGATGGTCCCACCGCTGCGCGCATCGCGCTTCGGGAAGTAATCTTCGGAAACGCACGTCCGGATGCATTCCGGATCGGATTCGAGATGGCGCTCGACCAATGCCCGGTCGCCCAGGGCCGCCGCCATCAGGATGTCGGTGCGGCAGCCGCGGTTCACCAGAAAGAGCGCGACATCCTTACGATCGCGACGGTAATGACGCCCCTGCAGCACGCGGAGCATGTGCTGCGCCGGAGTCGACTCGTGCTGCACGTCTGGCGCGTCGATTTCGGCC
This sequence comes from Bryobacterales bacterium, assembly GCA_003167275.1. Taxonomy (GTDB): domain Bacteria; phylum Acidobacteriota; class Terriglobia; order Bryobacterales; family Bryobacteraceae; genus JAIQFL01. Next base: position 9,167 of record PMTT01000682.1, read on the forward strand.
CCGTGCTCCAGCAAATACCCGGCGACCTCTACCGTGGAGGCGAAATGCAGCGGCGTCTGGCCATGGGCTCCCCGAGCAGCCACCACTTTGGGATTGGCCGCCACGAGCGTTTGTAGCTCAGAGAACCGGCCGAGCCGGGCAGCGGCATGTGAATCCAGGAGTGCGCCGCGTTCCATCAGGAAATCGGCCATAGTCTCCCCGCACTCGTCGAGCACGCTCAAGCCGCCCGACCACAAGTCGCCCCTGGTGTGGATATCGGCGCCCGCGCGCAGCAGCGCGTCTATGGTCGTCTGGTTGCCGTACTGGACGGCCGCCAGCAGCGGAGTGACGCCGCCGCCGTAATCTGCCAGCGGCTCGTTGAGGTGCGGCTTCAACTCGGGATGGCTGTCGAGCACGCGGGCGGTCCGGGCGGCATCGTTAGCCCGAATCGCCGCGGTGAGTTGTTGGGCCGGCGAAAGCACCGCGCCAGCGATTGCACGTGCTCCTTCAGCTTGGGCCAACTGGGAAAGCCGTACTCACACGCCACCAGGTGCAGCGCATCGGCTAGTTTCGGCAAAGAGGCCGAGGACGCGGACAGCGCAGCGTTCCTTCGCCGCGGCCTCGCACTGTTGGAAAGCGTGTAACAGTTCCTTGGCCTGATTCTTGAGATGTTCGAGGTTCGGTTTGGCGGGTAATTCGCGATACATCACTCCTCCTTCTTTTTTGCCCGGTGTCCGCTGGTACAGGCTGAAGTGAGGTTGATGTTCGGTGCTACTCAAAGCTCAGGTGGGATAATCCCTTTCCGCGGACGGGGTGCAGCCTGAATTGCAATTTCGAGTATATCCCGTTCTCCGCGGAAAGAAAATAGCGCCGGCGCACATCGCGCACATCAAAAGTCTTATGGCGCCGGCGGCGTGGCGAAGGCTTCGACCGGGCAGGAGGATGGCTTTCAAGATCGACCTCAGAGCCAGCGTGGAACACTCCGGCGTCTTGGGGGGCCATGCGGCGCGAACGCTTGCACGCTTAGGGGCGGGGACCAGGCGGAGTTCGGTTTAAGATCTCGGGCACATGATCACCGCGGAGATCCTCCCAGCCGAACAACACTGGCGGCGCGATGAAGGGTGCGTACTCCGGTTTGTAGCCGCCACAACTCCCCGCCCAATCGTGTGTGCCGGGCCACCCCCAGTGGTGAGCCACTTCATGATGGTATGCCGTGGCGGCAACCCACTTCCATTGCTGCGCGCTTAGCGGGGTTTTCCAGGACCCGTAGTTCCCGACGTAAACAGACCGCTCTGACGTGATTGACAAGCCGCCTGCACTGCTCTGTGGATTGATGTCGATTGCCATGATGATGGGGTAGTCGACCGTCGAAACACCGCGACGGTTGGCCGCGGCGCGAACCGAGGCGGGATTGTGCGGGTCATCAATCTGAGCAGGTTCGATGATGAGGTTCGTATTGTCGAAGACGACTATCGGCGCGTTGTAGCCTCGACTCCTCGCAAAGGCCGCGTGGTCCGCGTTGATCTGCTTTTGCGCGTCTTCCCAGAGTGCGAGCGCGCCTGCCGCGACGGTCTCGGGATACCGCACGATAACGACCAGCACCCGAATCGTACCGGCCGACGGCAGAATAACTTGTAACTGGGCCCTGTGGGTGACAGTGGTCCCATCTCGAGACATGTACATCGTAAGCAGGGTGGTGGTCATGCCCGTTCTCAAGTAGGCCGTCGTCGTGAGGTGTCCTTCCCCCCTGCAGTTGAGTGCCTGAGGATTGTTATAGATAGCCGGATGTTCGATCGTCTGTCCGAATTCGCGCCGATACGCTGCCTTCACGGCCGCTTCGATCGACTTCGAGCGTGAATCGCGTGGTGGCGGTTGGGGTATCGAAGGAACTTGAGCGAGCAAAGCACTCGATAACGTCAGCAACACAACGAAAGCAAAGGGTAGTCTCATGAGCCCGCCGGTCTGCATTGTAAAACAAAACTGGGGCAGGCTTGCCGTGCGCTCATTTCCGGGTGCGTAACCGTATTGGGGATTTCGTGGTTCAACCAGGGACAACCGTAAGGGAGCGATGTTGACTGGTGAGGAATTCCCCAAAATGGTTAAAGCACCCCTCACCCCCGACTCTCAGCACGGGCAAATGAAGGGGTAGTCCTTATTGTCGATGATCGGCACGACTCCAAAGAAATCGTTCAGCACGGATTCCGATGTGCAGTAGGCGCCTTCGACCCAGGCCTGATCGTTGGAATAAGTCTCGCCTACGATGAAGATATTGGCATCCGCGCCTTGGATCAATTGCGACGGTTTGCGGATCTTCTGCTGCACGTCACCGATGTCGTAATGCGCGGACCATGCGTGGTAACCCGCGCTGAAGGGCGGCAGCGACCAATCCATGTAACGGGCTTCCAGGGGCGCGGGCACCGAGGTATAGTTCGCGCCAGGTCCGAAATGTACGGCGGCGAGCTGGCTCCGCAGCATTTGGACCATGCCCTCCGGCACTATCCGCGGGCCTTCCAATGGTTGATAGTTTTGGGAAACGGCAACCTTACGCACTGCGTTGGGGCCGAGTTCCAGCTCTTGCCAGAACGTGGTGAACTGCTCATCGTCGTAACTCGCGAGCAGCCCATAGACAGGCTTCCCCTTATCGTCGAGGGCATTGTTGCCAAAATAGACCACCTGGCGGATCGGCGTATCGGTGATGCTCGGGCCAATGGTGTTGCGCTGCGAAAGCTTGAGTAAAAGCTGTTCCTGCGCCACGGTCAGTCTCTTGTCGATACAGGATTCGACGGCTTTGAACAGATCCCCTGCGGCGGCGAATGGGTTCTCGACGATTGGCGGATCGCTCTTTTTGATCTCCTTGATGTACTCTTTCGGGAATCCGCTTTTGGCGAGGCTCTCTACCACCGCATCCGTGATCTCGTAGGCGATGATGGGAGCGGGATACGCGGGGGGATTCGTCGCGGTCGCGACCCACCACTCCTGGTCGAAGAACATTCCCACCTTGTAGGAAGGCTGCATGATCGCTGCTTCCAGGTAGAGTTGCACCTTGGGATGGTTCAACACATCCAGTCCCTGGTGTGACTGATAGCGGGTGGCTTGCGACACCAGGTCCAACGCATAGCGCGGCATCGCCAGCCACGCCGCATCCGTGGTGCGTTCGCCGGTGGCTTTGTCGGGATTCTCGCGTGTGGCCGTCCAGTAACGAACCGCGCCCTCGACCTGCAGAATGGAGTGCAGCCGCGTATCGGGGTGATAATCGAATTTGACGCCGTTCTCTTTTGCCAGGGTCAAAATCGCCTCGAATAACGCCGTGAACATGCTGGAGTAACCCGTTTTCAGGGTTCTGTACTCGGTGCCGGGCGTGAATTCATTGTTGGACTCAATCGCATCGGCGGCATTCCAATTGATGACATTTGAGGTGTAGCCGTTGCCGTCGGCGGTATATTGGTAGCCTTCGGAACCCAACTGGTCGAACATCAGGTTCCAGTAGCCGATGTCTTTGAGCAGGTCACCTTTTTTGTAGATCGAGGAATCGCCGAGTTCCACCTGAATGGTTCCCTCCTTGTAGAACTTGCACCATTCCCGCCGAGTCATTGCATGGGCTTTGGCCGGCGTAAGAGCAATGTCCTGAATGGTTGTGAAACCGGTGTCCGGCGAATCCGTCGCTCCGTAATTATTCACGTTATAGGGCGCGGGGTTGCTGGAGGTGATGTCATTCAGATACATGTTCTTGGCGCGCAGATAAAACAACGGGTTTGAGGATTCGTTGAATGGCACCGAATCCTTGTCGAGGTCCAGCTTCTCGACGACGGTGGTCACAAGGCGATGCCCCTGGCCCTCGGGGGTGCCGTCCCATTCGGAGTAGCGCATGCCGCCCACTTCGAGATAAGAGGCGCTCGCATCGTCCTGGTAATGCATGGTGCAGACGCGCGCCCCGGCCGGGCGGGTTCCCTGATTCTCCTTGTTGAAGGTGTATTTCCCCCAATCGTAGAGTTCCAGGGTATCGCCGCTATTCAAGGCTTTCGGACTGTGTTTTTGGTCTTTGGCGTCTCCGCCGCCGAGCAACCGCCACGCGGTGTAGAGCCCTGCTGCGCCGGCTCCGAATATGGAATACGTTTTAGTCTTCATTTTTCAACCTTCTTCGCCAAGCCGCTTCATCTGACCGGCAAGATCTTTTTCGGGAATGACAATCTCAACCAACGCAGGCTGGTTCTTCAGGTCCTTGAGAGTTGCGAGCACGGCTCTCAGTTCGTCGATCGTTTGGGCGCGGAAGCCCGCGGCCCCATAGGCCTTGGCCAATGCCATGTAGTCCCATTTGGGCAGGATGTCGAAGGTATCGAATGTGTGCTCAGGTCCCGGTTCGAAGGACTGGAGATTGACGTATACCTGCTCGATCGCATAGACTCCGTTGCTCATGACAAAGACGACGGCGTTCAGATGGTTTCTTGCCAGCGTGGAAAGCGACTGACCCATCATCATGAAGCCGCCGTCTCCCGCGATCGCCCAAGCACGCTTCCCACTCCCCAGTTGCGCGCCCGAGGCCGCTCCTGTCTCGAAGCCAATACATTGCCAGGCCGCTGACGATATAAAGCTGTTCTGCTTCAGGCCATAGGCGTTGGTGGCGACATAGAGTGAGCTGCTGACACCCAGGGTGAAAACCACCTCGTCGAACATTCGATTGTCTTCCAGGAACTTCATGGTGTGCTGGAAAAACCGGTTGTAGGTCAGCACGTCGGGCTGGCCGTTCCAGTGGGGATCTGAATTCGCGGCCCACGGGTCGGGCCAGGTCGGCTGGGCGGGCGCAACGACATGCAGGGGATAACTCTTGTTCTCGCGGAATTTCTTCAGGAGCGCCTCCATGAAGTCCCGCATCGTGACTTCCTGGTAAATGAAGTAGCCTGCGCGGATCTCCTCGGTTGAGGCTCGCACCATGGAAGCGTATTTGGACTCCACCAGGATCAGATAGTCGTCGGTGATGATTGTGCCCAGCGCGACAATGCAGTCCGACTTGGTTACCGCCTCGATCACCGCTGGAATCGAAGCGGCATCGGAGTAAGTACCGATGAATTTGTCACCCTTTTCATCGAGCACCGTCTTCCCCAGGCTTGTCGTCGTATAGAGAAATCCGCTTGCTTTGATGATTTCCTCAAGCAGGCCGGCGAGCCCGAATCGCAGGAGTTCCACGCCTGCCAGAATCAAAGGAGATTTGGCGGCTGAAATCTGGGTCCACGCCTGGGTCACGGCATTTGCCAGCGCTAGCGGGTCGCTGACCGGGATGACCGGCTCCAGGGGCTTGTGGGATGGCCTGGGACACGGCTCGCCCCACACTTCCTCGTAACAGGCGATGTAGACGGGCCGGCGGTGCGAGATTGCGGCGACCAGCAGCCGGTCGATGCGCTCGGGAGCACCCGCTGAGGTGCTGAGTATCTCGGAGGCCACGGTCACGTGCGCATACACCTCCTGGTCGGCGCTGAGATTGCCGGTCGAGTGATGATAGAGCACGTTGTACATTTTGGTGATCTGCCGGTCATCCCCGCCTGGCGTCGCGGTGATGACGACGATAGGACTGCGCTCCACGTACGCGCCGGCGACGGCATTGAGCGCACTGAATGTACTGACGCCATACTGCAAGGAGATGGCTGCGAGCCCGCGCGTACGGCCGTATGCGTCCGCGGCATAGCCGGCATCCAGTTCATTGATGGCGCCGATGGCCTTGACACCGTCAAAGTGTTCCAGCGCCTGAGTGAAGTGCTTGCAATAATCCCCAGGGATTTGAAAAACATCTGTAACGTTGAGTTGTTTCAGACGTGTTAACAGATAGTCCGCGACCGTAAAAGGAGTAGGTTTCATCCGGATTGAGCCAGTTTACACCCAACCGCGCCGGTTGGTGTGGGATTTTCGAACGTCGAAATGATTCAGTCGCAGCGCTTCCGGGATCTGTGTCTTTTGAGACATTCCCGGCGGCGAATCGTCGGAGCCCCAGGGGTCTCGCAGACTTTGAATCGCGACCGCCCGCGTCCCTGGTCCCCCGGCGGATGTATTCTCAAAGAGACGGACATTCACTATTTTTATGAGGAGAGAGATCATGAGTTTGGCCGATAAGCACTGTGTACCCTGCCGGGGAGGCGTGCCGCCTCTCAAGGGTGAACAGTTGGAGCTGATGAAGGCGCAGGTGGCTGGCTGGCAGGTGGTCGCGGAACATCATCTGGCCAAAACATTTACATTTCCGGATTTCCGGACGGCCCTGGAGTTCGTGAATCGAGCGGGCGCCATCGCGGAAGAGGAAGGCCACCACCCCGATCTGTGCCTCTCGTGGGGCAAAGTCGAGGTGACGACCTGGACCCACAAGATCGACGGGCTGACCGAGAGCGATTTCATCCTGGCGGCCAAGATCGACGGACTGCTTCAGAATTGAACGGAGTGCGCAATATGTTAGGAGTTGGACACAAGTTTCCGGGCTTTTCCCTCCAGGCCACCATGAGTACCGAAAAGGGGAAGGCCTTCCAGACCATCACGGATCGGGACTATCCCGGCAAGTGGAAGGTCTACTTCTTCTGGCCTAAGGATTTTACCTTCGTATGCCCCACCGAGATCGCGGCCTTCGGTAAGCTCGACCATGAGTTCCAGGAACGCGACACGCAGATTCTCGGCGGCAGCACCGATTCGGAGTTCGTGCACCTGGC
>PMTT01000840.1 GCA_003167275.1 Bryobacterales bacterium
ATCACGGTGCGCATGTTGACCATCCCGACCTGTGGATTGTTGCGCGGCTCCGGCAGGTGCCCGGTCGCCCACCCCAGAACCGCTGGGGGCGCGGCGCACACCGAAACCTGGTGTCGTCCGCCCTCGATGCGCTCCAGGACTTCGAAGCCGCCATCCTCCCGTACGGTGATCTGGTCCACGCCCTGAAACTGCTCGGTGATTCCCAGCCGTTCGCCCACCATCTGCAACGTGGAGCCCGCCCCGCGCGAAGCAGACTCCCACCCGCCGAACAACAGCAAACGGGCGCGGTCGAGCGACGGTATGGCTTCGATGGCGCCGGCCAGCGCCGCCGCCGTCTCGAAGGAATCGGCAAACCCCGAGGCTGGCCCATCCAAGGCCACCAGCTCGAAAGGAACCTTCTGCGCCACGGTCATCATCACCTGCTGGAGCTTGGCCTTGGGCCCCAGGCTGACCAGCCATACCTTGCCGCCCGTCCGCTGCGCCAGGTGCGCAGCCTCGAACAACGCGTGCGCGGCCCACGGATCGAGGATGGCCGGCAACATCATTTCATTCTTGAGGGAGGGGCCGGCGGGGCCGACTACCGGCTCCAGGGTCTGTAGCGGGTCGGGGACAATGCTTCCGCAGACCACGATTTGAAATGGGGTGCTCATGATTGGCTGAACTCCAGTATAATCAGGTTGCATTATCTGTTTCCAGTCCCATGTGGGTAAATTCATCATTTTGTGGAAATATTACGGTGACTGTCACCGTAATATCCTCCGGAAACTACATTAAACTGGACCTAATCGGATATCCTTCTCGGATTAAAGGAGATCGCCATGGCCGCTCGGATCATCCTCCCCGCCGTCTGCTTCTCGCTTGTCCTTTCCGGGGCAATCGCCCAAACCACCGAAACCGCCCAAGAGGCGACACCGCCTAAGCCCGCCGCCGGCGAGCCGGAGAAGAAGCCGCCCGTGCGGGAGACGCCGCCGGATGTCAAGGCATTCAACGACTTGAGCAAGATCACCGATCCCGAAAAGAAGATCGCTGCGATCGAAAAGTGGAAGACCGACTTCTCCACCAGTTCCATGCTGGAGCGCGCCGACGAGACGATTCTGACGACACTGGTCCAGAAGCTTCCGGCCCAGCAGGCTCGGATTCGCTCCGTGGCGAGCGCGCGCTACCGCAAGGCCGCTCCGAAAGATCGGGGGGCAGTGGCCACCCGGATCGCCGACCAGTTCCTGGACGCCAACCTTCTCTTAAAGGACGCCGAGGGGTACGCGCGGAAGGGCGTGGAATCCATGCTGCTCGCGACCTACCTGCAGGACCAGATCGCGAGCTTCGAGAAGCGCAAGGCGAAGCCCCCGTCCAGCGAAGAGTTGCAGAAGCGCTTTCGGGAGAGCCGGGCCGCCCGTGTGGCGACGCTCGGCCGGATCGAGGTCAAACTCGGACACACCAGGCAAGGTCAGAAGCTCCTCGAAGAGGCCTATGCGGTGACTCCGGCCAACGTGAACGTGGATGCCGCCTTGGGCGAACTGGCCGTGAAGGCAGGTACCGATGCCAAGGCCCTCGAATACCTCGTCCCCGCGCGCCTGAGCGGGAGAGCCCCCAAGTCCGCCAATGAGGCGCTGGAATCCGTCTACCGGAAGACGCATGCCGGCTCGCCGGAGCAGGTGAAGGCCGGCCTCGAAGCCATGCTGGATACCGAGTACCGCAAGCGGTATCCCAATCCGGTCATCGTGGAGGCCTACAAACCGACCGAAAAGCGCAGCGACCGCCTGGTGCTCGGCGAAGTCTTCACCGGTTCAGGGTGCCCGCCCTGCGCCGGCGCGGACATCGCCTTCGACGCCGCCATGGAGCGCTACTCGCGCAAGGACTTGGCGGTAGTGATGTACCACGAGCACATTCCGCGGCCCGATCCGATGACCAACCTCGATACTCAGGCCCGTTGGAAGAGCTACGCCGGGACGGGCGTCCCGACCTTCGCCATCGACGGCAAGAAGACCGTGGGTGGCGGGTCGCGCGACATGGCAAAGCAGGTCTTCGACCGCTTCCAAAAGGACCTCGAAAAGGACCTGGAGACACCCGCCGAGGCGCAATTGAAGGCCGACGCCACCTTGAGCGGAAACGCTGTGAAGGTGAAGGCCTCCGTGGATGGCGTGAAGAACGAGTCCAAAGACCTCAAGGTGCAGATCGCGCTTGTGGAGAAGGAACTGCGCTTCAACGGTGAAAACGGCATCCGCTTTCACCCCATGGTGGTACGGGCGATGGGAGGAGCCAAGGGCGAAGGTTTTGACTTGGACCCGGCCGCGGACGCCCGATTCGAGCAGACGTTCGATCTGGACGAAGTCTCGAAGGCGATCAAGGCCCACCTGGACGATTACGAAGCCAAAGGCCATCGCGGCGAGTCGTTTACGTTTGCCGAGAAGAAGTACCAGATCGATCGCGCAGACCTGGCAATCGTGGTTTTCGTCCAGGATGACAAGACCAAGCACGTGCTCCAGGCCGCATACGTGGATTTGAGCCCGGTGAGCGGATCGCACCCGGTCACGGAAGCCAACGAGCCAAAATGAAAAAGCTGATGGTGGCGGCCGTCCTGGCCATTGCGATGTCTGCGGCGCCGCCCGACCCGGTGGCGTGGAAGCTGGAAGAAGCTCCCGCCATGCCGGTCAAACCTGGCGCACGCTTCAACCTGAAACTGGTGGCGAAGATCCAGGAAGGCTGGCACATGTACTCGCTCAAGCCGATGGCCGAGGGCCCGATCCCGACGCGCATCTGGCTACCCGAGGGCCAGCCCTTCCAGTTGGCAGCCCCGATCCAGGCGGCTGAGCCGCAGACACTCCAAGACCCGAGCTTCAACATGGAGGTGGAGTTGTACGAGGGAGAAGCCACCTTCACGCTCCCGGTGCGCATCGCCGCCAGCGCGTCCGGGGGCTCGCAGACCCTGGTAGCGAACGCGTCGTATCAGTCGTGCAATAACAAGATCTGCCTGCCGCCCAAGACGGTGAAGGTGGAGATCCCAATCGCTGTGGGCAAGTGATGGTGCGCCGCTGGGGTGTGTGATTTCGGTATGCCTGCTTACGAATTCGGTAGGCCCAGGCGGTACTCGAAGCGCGGGTGCTTGCTCTACGAAAACAGATCAGCCGCGTGACCGCATCATCCTGTCCCACGCCTCGACGCCTCCCCGCAGAGGCCGCACCTGGTGGATGCCGTGAGATTTGAGGAGCAGCGCCACACGGGCGCTGGAAGCTTCGTTCGGTCAACTGCAAAAGAGGATGATTTCGCGGTCGCGGGGAATCTGCTTCGAGTGGGCCGTCAGTTCCTCGGCGGAGAAGCGGATCGCACCGGGGACGGAGATCGAATCCTGTTCCAGAGTGCTCCGCAGGTCCACGATGTAAAGGTCCTCTCCGGCGTCGATGCGAAGGCGCAATTCCTCGGGGGTGATGCGGGCCGTCTCGATTTGCTTGAGGAACCGGCGGCGTTGTAGGAACTTCCACAGGATCCACGCCGCAACCAGGGCGATCACCAGGATCCCGAATCCTGAGCCCAACCGTTGGACATAGGCGAGCGCCCGTTCCAACTCGGTACTGAAGAGGTACCCCACGCCCATGTAGGTGGCGCTCCAGATCACGACCCCGAGGGCGTCGGCGGCCAGAAAACGCACGGCGCCGATACCGGAATCGCCTGCCAGGGGTGCGGCGACGGCGTTCAGGCCCGGAACGAATTTGGAGACCAGCAGCGTGTTCAGGCCGTACTTGAGGAAGACGCTCTCGGTGCGGTGCACGCAGGAATCGGGTTCGAGCGAAACCCGGCAGAGGAACCGGAGGACACGCTTGCCGCGGCGGCGCCCGAAATAGAACCAGATGCTGTCCGCTAGCAGCGCGCCAGCCAGACAACACGCGATGGCGGCCGCCCAGTGCAGCTTTCCGGTGCGGACCAGCGCTCCTACCGCCACGAGGAGCGGGACCGAGGGAATCGGCACGGCTCCCTGTTCGGCAAGCACCCACAAGAAGAGCAGCGCGTATCCTTCACGCTCAACGAAGCCGATCGCTTGTGTGATGTCGAGAGGGGTCAAACTTACACGTTGCCTCGCGTAAAGGCTACCGTTCTTTGCCGATTGCGGAATGTGCGGTCAGTTTCGATTTTGCGGCGCAAGCTAAAGCATACGCTACTTTGCCTGCCAGGCGTAGAAGCCTACCATCGTCTTGGCGTCTTCGATCTTGCCGTCGCGGATCATCTCCGCCAACTCCTTGCGGGTGAACCATCGGGTCTCGATGCGCTCGTCATCCATCGGGGTGGCGACCCCGGCGGTCAGATCGGTGGCCAGGTAGACTGTCATGCGCTCCTGCACATAGCCGGGGCTGACCCAGAACGATGCCAGCTTAGTCCAGGTGCGGGCGCGGTAGCCAGTCTCCTCGATCAGTTCCCGTTTCGCGGCTTGCAGCGGCTTTTCGCCGGGGTCCAGGCGGCCGGCCGGAAGCTCCCAGATGTTCTTGCCCGCAGGCAGGCGGTACTGGCGCACCAGCAGCACACGCTTCTTGTCGTCCACGGCCATCATGACGGCCGAGCCGACGTGGCGGACCACTGAGCGTTTGATCTCGAAGCCGGTCTTGTCGGACGCTATGTCTTCGGTTACACGGAACAGACTGCATTGGTAGACTTCGCGGGAGGATGTGATTTTCATGGTCTTGTCTGTAAGGCGGCGGCGAATTGGGCGGCGGGTAGCGTGTTCAGGATGTCCGCGGGGCCGAGCCACCCGCGGCGCGCGGTCGACACACCGTATCGCATGCTCTTGAGGTGGCTGGGATGGTGCGCATCCGTGGAGATGGTGAAGCGCGCGCCCTTGGCTTTGGCGGTGCGGACCAACGTGGCATTGAGGTCGAGGCGCTCCGGGCTGGCATTAATCTCCAGCCAGACGCCGCGGCGGACGGCTTCCGCCACGATGCGGTCGAAATCGAAGGGAAAGGGATCGCGGTGGAGCAGAATGCGGCCGGTGGGGTGGCCCAGGATGCGAAGCTGCGGACACTCCAGCGCGCGCAGCAGGCGGTCGGTCATTTCGGCGGCCTCCATGTTCATGTGGCTATGCACGCTGCCGATCACCAGGTCCAGTTCCGCCAGCGCGTCGTGGGCCAGATCCATCGCGCCATCCCTGAGGATGTCGCATTCCAGGCCGGAGAAGACGCGGATGCCGAGCCCGTTCTTGTTGATTTCGCGCACCTGCCTGGCGAAGGCGACGGCCCGCTGCTCGTCGAGGCCATTGGCCATGGCGAGGGCTTTCGAATGGTCGGTGATGGCGATGTATTCGTAGCCGCGGCCGCGCGCGGCCTGGGCCATCTCTTCCAGGGATGCGCGGCCATCGGTCTCGGTGGTGTGCATATGCAGGTCGCCGCGGATGTGGCTCAGCTCCACCAGTTCCGGAAGGCGGCCCTCCTCGGCAGCCTCGATCTCGCCGGTGTTCTCGCGCAACTCCGGCGGAATCCAGGGCAGCCCGATGGCTTCGTAGACGCCGGCCTCGGTCGCGCCCGCCACTTTGGAATCGTCCTCGACGCGGAACAGCCCGTACTCCGAGAGCTTCAGCCCCATCTTCACGGCGCGGGTGCGGATGGCGACGTTGTGGTCCTTGCTCCCGGTGAAGTACTGCATGGCCGCGCCGAAGGTGTCGGGCAGCAGCGCGCGCACATCCACCTGGAGGCCCTCCTTGCCCACCTTCGCGCTGGCTTTATTGCCGCCCTTCGCGAGCACTTCCTCCACGCGAGGATTGGCCAGAAACCGGTCGAGCGCCGAGGTGGCAGCCGGTCCGGTCACCAGCAGGTCCAGATCTCCGACGGTTTCGCGGCCGCGCCGCAGGCTCCCGGCAGGGGTGATGGCTTCCACGCCCGGCGCCTGGCGCAAATCCTCGATCAGCTCCGCCGCCATGGTTTCCGCATAGCTGAGCAGGTAGCGGCCGCTCCGCTGGCGGTACCCGGCGATGGAGCGCAGGACCTTTTCCTCCAGCTTGGCGCCCATGCGCGGCAAGGTGCGAAGCTTCTGCTCCTGGCAAAGGCGCTCCAGCTCATCGATGGTGCTGATTCGGAAATGTTCGAAGATGAGAGCGATGCCCTTGGGCCCCAGCCCTTGGATCTTAAGGAATTCGAGGGCGGTGGGCGGGAATTTTTCGAGAAGCAAGTCGCGCCGCTCGCAGGATCCGCGCTCCACGATTTCGCGCAAAACCTGCGCCAGGCCCTTGCCGATTCCGGGGATATCGGTCACCTTGCGCGCCGGATCGCCCAGGATATCGACGATCCGCTCGGTGTAACCTTCCACGGCAGTGGCGCCATTCCGATAGCTGCGAATGCGGAACCCGTCTTCGGCGGCGATCTCCATCAGATCGGCCGTCTCCCCGAGCACTCGCGCGATTTCCTTATTTTCCAAGCCGGAACCCTCGATTCAATTGTAGCGATTCGCCTTCGTCCTTTCCGCGCTCCCAGCCGTTATTGTAAGTATGCAGTCGAGGCCCCTCGGTTACGGCGCGATTCTGGCCGCCCTGATCGCTCATCCCATTCTGATCGCGCAATCGTCGCCGTTCACGGTGGTTTCCGCCGCCAGCTATCAGACGACTGTGGCGCCGGACTCCCTGGCCTCGATGTTCGGCGCCAATCTGACGCAGGCTACGGCCTCGGCGACGCTCGACGCCAACGGCCAGTTGCCCACCGAGTTGGGCGGAATCAGCGTGCAGGTGGGCAGCCAGGCGGCGTCCCTGATCTACGTGTCGCCCTTGCAGGTCAATTTCGTGGTTCCGGGAAGCGCCAGCCCCGGGACGGTCGACGTCGTGGTCCAACCCACGAGTACGGGCAGAGCCATTAGTGGCACCATGCAAGTGCAGAACACCGCTGCCGGCATATTCACCGCGAATGCATCCGGGAGTGGCCCGGGCTCGATCCTCAATGCGGTGACGTATGCGGGCGCGCCGTTTCTGGTGGTGACGTCGGCCAACGCCGGCACCGATCAGCGAACGCGCCTCGCCATTTATGCCACTGGGGTGCGCTACGCCGGTAACCCGAGCCACGACCCCACGGTGACCAACGCGGCCAGCTACGTTCAGGCGGCAGGGCTGGACGCGGCCGGCAACCGCTATTCCTTCGCGGTGGAATATGCCGGCGCTGCGCCTGGATACTTCGGACTCGACCAGGTGAATATCGTCCTGCCGGCGGAACTGGATGGGGCCGGCACGGTTTCGCTGACGCTCACGGCAGAATTGAGCTCGTCGAACGTAGTCTCGTTCCAAGTGGGAAGCTTGCCGGCGGATGCCATCGGTCTGACCAGCCTGGTTCTTTCGCAGTCCTTTGTGACCGCCGGGGACAGCCTGACGGGAACGGTTTCCCTGAATGCGGCGGCCAGGTCGGCCGGATTTCCCGTGTCCCTGCGATCCAGCAATCCGGCGGCGCAGATACCTTTGACGCTGACCATTCCTGCGGGGCAGGCGTCGGCTCAATTCCCCATCGGGACCTCCACCGTGACTATCCCGCAGACCGCCACTATCACGGCGCAGGGGAATGGGGCGACCGAAACCGCAACGCTCGTAATCGACCCGACGAGCAGCGTGCAGTTGACCAGCTTGCTGGTGACGCCCGCCAGCGTCCAGGGAGGGCAGGCCGTTTCGGCAACCGTATCCCTGAGCGGGGCCGCACCGTCCACCGGCGCTACGGTTCAGGTCTCGAGCGACAACAGCGCCGCACAGCCGCCGGCCTCGGTCGCGATTCCGTTCGGGAGCAGTTCGGCAACGTTCTCCATACCGACATCGGCAGTCACTGCAACCCAAACCGCCCATCTCACGGCGACGTTCGGCAGGAGCAGCCAGACCGCACAGCTCACCGTAGTCCCGGGTTTGCAATTGACCCTGCAGAGCACTGCGGTGGTGGGCGGGAACAGTGTCAACGGCACGGTAATACTGGGACAAGCGGCGCCGGCGGCGGGAGTGACCCTGAACGTCCAGTGCGACAATCGCACCATTGCGCAGCCGCCGTTAGTCGTGACGATTCCTTCCGGACAGACCTCGGTAGCTTTCACCGTCACCACGGTTCCCGTGGCGGTGGCGCGAACCGTGACGATCAGCATCACCTATCAGGGTTCGACGGAATCGGTGTCGCTCACGGTGAATCCGCCGGGATCCACCTCACTGGTCAGCCTGACCATTTCGCCGGCCCAAGTCACTGGCGGCGCGAATGCGACGGGCACGGCCACGCTCGGGGCGCTCGCGCCTTCGGGTGGAACCTCGATCAACCTGCTGAGCAGCAATGTCTTCACAGCGCAGGTGCCGCAATTCGTCACCGTTACGCAAGGACAGACAACGGTCACATTCACGATTACGACCACGCGCGTGACGGCGGCCCAGACGGTCACGATCACGGCATCGACCGCCGGCGTCAGCAAGACGGCAACGCTGACGGTTCAGTGAGGTGTACGCTTCGGTTGACTCGCCCCTTTTCGTACCGCTCCGAGGCTAGAACTGGAGCCTCGCAGTGAACGCCAGCACACGGTTGCTGTTGGATAAGGTCCCGGTGGCATATCCAAGCGACGAAGCGTTGGACACCTGATTGGTAGCCGGATTGAACTGGATGCCAGTGCCGAGGCCGTTGATTTCCGTGTGGTTGAAGACGTTGTACGCCTGAACCTGAAACTTCAGCACGCGCTTTTCGCTGCCCAGGGGGACGCTCTTGGTGATGGTCGCGTCGAAGTTCGTGATGCGCGGCAGGCGTAGAACTCCAGCGCCTCCACCCAGGTCACCCAAGACGGGCGGTCCGACCATCGAGTTGTTCGGCCCCGTGGCGATCCCCGGCAGAGCGAACGCCGCCGGATTGTAGAACACTTGTCCGTTGCCGCTGGTGGGAAGGTTTGCCAGCGGATTACCGATCACCTCGCAGCGGGAGCTGACGTCCGGCGTGCCGGTATAACCGCCGGTGACCGATGCCGCCCCCGACGTGAGGCCGCAACTCGGGTTATACGGCGCGCCGCTCTGCGAGGAAACGATTCCGGAGAGTTGCCAGTGGTCGGTGAGAGCGCCGAGGGCCTTGACACCCAACTTCCTACCGAGGCCCGGGATGTCATAGGTGTAGTTGATCTGGAGGTTTTGCGGCCGGTCCCCACTCACCCGCCCGTAATTCCATTCGTGGTTGTCGGGAACCGCCGGGTTGTAAGTGGTAATGCCCATGGCTTTGGAGAACGTATAGGCCACACCCAAGGCCAGACCGTGTGACAAGCGCCTGTTCATGGTGGCGGTCAGAGCGTTGTACTTGCTCTCCCCATAAAACCCGGAGCTGTTCATCCCGCCGTACCCCGGGTAAATCTTTCGCTCGAAAATAGAGCCAATGTCGGCGCTCGTATTGCCCGCCGTGGTGGGGTTTATATTCGACGGCGTGAACGGCCAGCCCGCTCCGATGGGAATCCAATTGGGGTTGTAAAGGAGGTGCTGGTTGTAGCTGTGATCCCACCGGGTGCCGATAGTGACCACGGTGTTTGCGCCGAGGCTTCGCTGAACGTCCAGGCTGGCGTTCATGGTCGTGTCCCACGGAACTCTGGAGGGCAGCCAGATGTACGGACTGTTGGGAGCGGTGCTCAGACTAGCCAGACTCGGCGGGGCTCCCGTGTTTTGCGCCGCGATTTGGGCCAGGGAAACGTTGCTGACCGACACCTGGTACGCTATCGGAGACTGTCCGGAGCTGGTGTACACCTGATTGCCATCTAGCCGGTTGTAGAACATTCCAAACCCACCACGGATCGCAGTCTTGCCATCGCCAAACATGTCGTAAGCAAATCCCACACGCGGTCCTAGAGCAATGGGCGACATACTGTAGAGAGCATTCGGTGCGCCGTTGAGCCGAAGCACCTGCATTCCCGAGGTGGGGTCGCCCGAGTTCGGAACGAAACTCCCGACGAATCCGTTAGACGCGGTTGCACCCGTAAGAGGGTCCTTCGCCACAAGTCCATTGGCGGCGCTGGTGCATGTGGCGGCTCCATTCGAACAAGCCGGAACGTAGATCCGCGATATGGCCGTCCTGGAGTAGATCGCCGGATTAAAGTTGACGAATGTATTGTTGACATCCACCTGGGGAGTCTGGTGATAGAAGCGCACCCCGACATCCAGCGTCAACCTGCGGTTCACTTTCCAGTTGTCCTGCACATACCACTCCGCGTTCCAGTACTGAACGTTGAACGTCGTGGTTGCGGTCCACTGGCTGTAGCTGCTGACATTACCAAGCAGGGCATTGGCGAAGCCGTCGTTGGTGTTGAGTTGGGGGGTTGAAGTGGAGGATGCGAAACTGAAGGCCCCCATATAGTTGTTGCCCTTCGGCTGATACTTATCGTTGTACTCCAGGTAGATTCCCATCTTAAACGCGTGATGGCCCACGATCTTGCTGAGGTTGTCCTGGTAGGTCCAGATGGGGTTGGCATTTTGGTACGTGCCGGCCGTCGAGCCGTTGCGCGAATAGGACATGGCGTTTGCCGGTGCGCTGCCGAAGCTGAACGTCGGCAGGATGGGCAGGTAACCGTTGATGGGCAATAGACCAGGAACGTTATCCTTGGCCGAGGGCACCGGAAACAGCGTTGGCAGACCCGGTTCCAGCGAGCGTTGTTCGCTCGCCATATTGTCCAGGGTGTAAAACGAGTAGGTGTCCCAGCTTTCGGCGACGGTGATTTCGTTGATCAGCGTCGGCGAGAAGGTGTAAGTAGCCGTACCCGAATAGCCGTGCCCCCCGTTCGGATGATCGATGGGCGAAATGCCCGTCTGGCCCAGCACGCCACCCACGTCCGAAGTGAATTGGACCCCCTGGTAGAGTTGGATGGTGTCGTCGTAGTCGTTGATCCAGCGGAAATAGCCGCTGAGCTTCTTCGTAATATAGGTGTCGAAGCGAAGCACGTCGTTACGCCGCGGGTGCTTGGCGCTGGCCTGCTCGAAGTAGTTCACCACGTTCAATTGCGCGGGCAATGTGGCGGTATAGTTCGGCGACGGAAAGAAGTTGAGCAACTGCTGGCCCACGGGATTGATCCGCGAGGTGGGTATGACGTTGCCGGGGAACGCCACGTTGTTGTTGGCCGGATCGAGGACCTGGATCAGACTGCCGTTGTTATTAAAGCTCTTCGAGAAGTCACCGACGCGCTCCAGCGCCGTGGGTGTGTACATATTCTCCGAGCCGCCGGTGACGAACTGACCGGTATACTCTTGAGACCAGAAGAAGAAGAGTTTCGTCTTGGCTATGTTCCAATGCTTCGGGACATACACGGGACCGCCGAGGCTGTACGTCTCGACATTGTACCGGTAGGGCACTCGGGGAGTAGCGGCGCCGTTCTTGATGGTGTGGTTGTTTGCCCAGCTATCCGCGTTGAATTCCTCATGCCGGTGAGTCCACTGGGCCGTACCATGGAACTGTTGTGTGCCGTTCTTGGTGACAACCGTGATGGTTCCGCCCGAGTTGCGCCCATATTCGGCCTGGTAATTCGACGTCAGGATCCTCAACTCCTGGATCGAGTCCATATTCGGCTCATAATGATTCGAACCGTTCGATCCGGTATCCATGTCGGTGATTCCATCGACCATAAAGTTCAGCGTGTTTGACAACGCCGTGTTTCCGTTGATGACGATGCCGCTGAAGGCGGAGTGGCTGGTCACGTCGCGGGTCGCCAAGGTGTCGATCACCCCCGGAACCAACCTTACATAGCCGAAGAGATCCCGGCCCTTCAACGTAAGATCTTCCAGGTTGGCGGCGCCGATTGTCGAGGAGTTCTCAGAGCTCGTCAGTTGCACCTGGGCCGCTTCCGCGGTAACGGTCGTCGACTCCGTTACACTGCCAAGTTCGAGCACTATCCTGCCCGCGTTGTGGGTTTCCTCGGCGGCCACCACGATATTGGTGCGCGTCGCGCTCTTGAACCCGGACGTTTTGACCGTCACGACGTAAGTACCGGGCAGCAGGTTCACGAACCGGAAGGTACCGTTGCTGTCGGTGGTGCCCGTACGGACCGCGCCGGTCTCGGCGCTGGTCAGGGTGACCGGAGCGCCCACAACGGCCGCGTCCGTCGGATCGACAACGGTTCCCTCTACGGAACTGGCTACAGTCTGCCCAAACAGGCTGGCGCAACAGAGAGCCAGGGCACAGATGATCCTCAGAAAGTCCTGAAGTTTCATGTTTGGGACATTACCACCTGATACTCCCAATGTCAAGGGCGTTACCGGTAATTTCGGCAGATCTGTTGCGAATCCCAAGCTAACCCGGGCGCTGTTCAGGGAGTGCCGTGATACTCTAATCGCCATGAGTAAGCAGGCAAAGTCCGCGACTCGCATGGAATGGCGGCACGCGCTGCCGATGCTGGCGCTTTGGGCCTTCGCACTGCTGGCGTATTCCAATTCCTTTCGGGCCGGCCTGGTATTCGACAATGAGCAGGCGATTCTAAAAGACTCTCGCGTGCAGGCCGCCACATCGGAGAATGCGCGCCTGATCCTGACGCAGGATTATTCGTATGAGAACTCATCCAGCGGGCTATATCGGCCGCTGACGACGTTTTCCTACCTGCTGAACTATGCCATTCTGGGCGGCGGTGCTCATCCGGCCGGCTACCATTGGGTCAATTTTGCGCTGCATGCCGTGAACATCCTGCTGGTCTACTGGCTGGGCCTGCTGCTGTTCCAGGAGAGGGGACCCGCATGGGCGTTGGCCGCGGTTTGGGCGCTTCACCCCATTCTCACCGAATCGGTAACCAACATCGTGGGCCGCGCCGATCTGTTGGCCGGTTTCGCCGTGCTGGCGGGCCTGCTTTGCCACGCGAAGAGTGTGGCTGCCGCCGGGCGGCGCAAGCTGGCGTGGCTGGCGGGTCTGACGCTGGCTGCCGGCATTGGGATGTTCTCGAAGGAAAGCGCGGTGGTGCTGGTGGCGGCGATGGCGATTTACGACGTCATATGGGGAAGCAGCGGAGCGCCGGGACGGGGCGCGCCAACGAGTGCAGGCGTCCCGAAGCGTCGGGAGGCTGCCCTCACCAGGGGCGGCGCTACGCACGGCGCCGCACGTTCCGAGGGAGTCCCGGCGCGGCAGGGGCGGAAACTGGCACCGGGATTGGCGCGCGCTCCGAAAAGCGTCGAGACGAGTCTCGACGCAGCAGCCACGAGTGTCCGCGCCACATGGTGGGGGCGAGTGCCTCCGTACCTGGCGGTGGCGGTGCCGGTGGCGATCTACTTCTATGTTCGGTCGCGGGTTTTTGCGGGAGTGGCCGCGAGGCCCTTTCCGTTCACCGACAACCCTCTGGTTGGCAGCGAATTCTGGACGGCGCGGCTCACGGCCGTCAAGGTGATCGGCAAGTACTTATGTCTGCTGATGTGGCCGCGCGACCTCTCCTGCGATTACTCCTACAACCAGATTCCGCTGTTCCATTGGGGGTTCGGCGATTGTGCTGCGCTGGCGGTTTGTGCCGCCGCTGCCGCGGCTGCCATCCTTTGTTACCGCCGGCACCGAGCGGTGTGCTTCTTCATCGCCTTCTTTTTCGCGGCTCTGGCTCCCACTTCCAACCTGGTGATTCTCATTGGCAGCATCATGGCCGAGAGATTTCTGTATCTGCCCTCGATAGGCTTCGCCGGTTGCCTGGTTTGGGCGATCTACCGGCGGCCGCGCATGGCGCCCGCAGCGCTGGTCCTCATCTGCGCCGCGTTGGCCGTCCGCACGTACGCCCGCAACCTCGATTGGCTCGATGACCGGAGCCTGTGGACCAGCGCCACCGAGCGGTCCTCCGCCAGTTACAAGACGCATCTGCACCTGGCGACTGCCGTGATCGGACCCCAAGGAGACGGGATGGACCGCGCCATCGATGAGGTGAACCGGTCCCTCGCGATTCTGGATGGTCTACCCGACGATCGAAACGTGCCTCAGGTCTACTCTGTCGCTGGTTTGATCTACCTCATGCAGAGCGAACTGGTGGCCGCCAGGAGTTCCGGCGCCGAGAGCCGCGAATGGGATCAAAAGGCGCTGGATGTGTTGTTGCGCGGCGAAAGAGCCGACCGCGCCGCCGCCCAGGAACTTCGCCACGAAAATGAACTACGCGGCATCAGGATATCCGTCTCGGGCTGGTATCCGCTCTACCTGACGTTGGGCGACGCGTACCTTCGCCTGTCCGAACCGCGGAAGGCCATGGAAGCATTCGAGTACGGCCGCATCATCCGCCCGGCGCCGGAGTTTTTCGAGGACATGTCGGCGGCCTGGCGCGCGATGGGAGACCCGCGTCAGGCCGCCATTACGCTGATCGAGGGGGTGCTGGTAGACAAGAGCTACACCAGGCTGGCTTCCGAACTGGTGGAACTGTACCGGCAGACGGATCCGGGGAACTGCGCACTCAACGGAGCCGGCGGCACATTGAGTCTGAACCCGGCCTGTCCGCTGGTGCATGACCAGATGTGCACGGCTTTCCGGAACGTGAAGCGGCTTTACATGCAAATGGGACAAGAGCCAATGGCCGCCAGCACGGGGCGGAGAGCCGTAAGCGAGGGAGGCTGCATGGCGTCAGAGTGATGTGGAGTGACAGGTGATACCCTGATAGTCGAATCCATGGTGAAGGGGCCTTTCCTCAGGGCATTGCTTCTTGCCGGGATGGTTGTGGCGTGTGCCTTTGCGCAGAACGGGACCGCCCCCATCGTTATCGACTATCCGGCTGACGGGTCGGTCTTTCCGCCCGATATGGCTGCCCCCACGTTCCTCTGGCGCGACCCCGCTCCGGGCGCCGTCTCCTGGCGGATCGACGTATCGTTCGCCGATGGTTCCGCTGCCATCCATGTGACGGCCAAAGGCGAGCGGATGCGGGTGGGGGAGATTGATCCGCGGTGTGTGGCACCCACTAATAAACTTCCTCAATTGACGGCGGAGCAGGCGGCGGCTCACACCTGGGTGCCCGATCCGGCCACCTGGGCGGCGATTAAACGGCATTCGGTTGGCGGGGCTACGGTTAGGATTAGCGGGTTCGCGCCGACGCCGGGCAACTTGACGAGACTGACCCCGGGAGCGGCGCGCACTCCGAAACGCGTCGAGACGAGTCTCGACGCGGCAGACACGAGTGTCCGCGCCACGTCGATCGTTCTCAGTACTTCGGCGGACCCGGTCGGCGCGCCCATCTTCTACCGCGACGTGCCGCTCATGCCGTCGAAACTGGAGAGCGGCGTCATCAAACCCCTGGACTCGCGTGCCGTCCCCCTGATCGCGTGGCGCCTTCGTGACGTCGCGGAAACCCGCAGCCGCGTGCTGCTGGAAGACATGCATACCTGCGCCAACTGCCACTCTTTCTCGGGCGATGGCAAGACGCTTGGGATGGACCTCGACGGTCCCGAAAACGACAAGAGCCTTTATACAGTTGTGCCTGTGCAACAGAAAACGACCATCCGCAACGAGGATGTGATTTCGTGGACGAGCTTCCGCGCTGAACTGGGCAACCAGCTTCGCGAAGGCTTCATGTCGCAGGTCTCACCGGATGGCCACCGCGTGGTCACCACCATCAAGCCACCCGGCACCAAAGGGACGCATTTCTATTACGTCGCGAATTTCGAGGACTACCGCTTCCTCCAGGTTTTCTATCCCACGCGCGGCATCCTGGTCTGGTATGACCGCGACGCCCGCAAGCTCCAACCGCTTCCTGGCGCCGACGACCCCCGTTACGTGCAGACCAACGCCGTCTGGAGTCCCGACGGCAAGTACCTGGTATTTGCGCGCGCCGAGGCGAAAGATCCATTCCCGGCCAACGGCAAAATGGCCGCCTACGCCAACGACCCCGCCGAAGTCCCGATTCAGTACGATCTGTACCGCATCCCGTTCAACGACGGCAAAGGAGGCAAGGCCGAGCCCATTGAGGGCGCCTCCCGCAACGGCATGAGCAACAGCTTCCCGAAGATCTCGCCCGACGGACGCTGGATGGTCTTCGTTCAGGCCCGCAACGGGCTGCTGATGCGCCCGGACAGCCAGCTCTATATCGTCCCGGCGGCGGGAGGGCAGGCACGCCGGATGCTGTGCAATACGCCCTTGATGAACTCCTGGCACAGTTTTTCCCCGAACGGCCGCTGGCTGGTGTTCTCCTCCAAGAGCCGCTCGCCCTATACCCAGATGTTCCTCACACACATCGACGCGGAAGGGCGCGACTCCCCGGCCATCCTAATCGAAAATTCTACCGCCGCCAATCGCGCCGTGAACATCCCCGAGTTTGTGAACGTCTCGCCATCGGACATGGAGCGTATCGATGTTCCGGCGGCGGACTTCTACCGCCAGTTCGACGTCGCTTCGGACCTGACGAAGAAGGGCGAGTTCGCCGCCGCCATCCAGGAGTGGACCAAAGCCCTCGCGTTGAGTACCGGCGATGCGCGCGCCTACAACAACTTCGGCGCGAGCCTGGCGGGAGTGGGCCGTATGGAGGAGGCGATTGCCCAGTACCGGCAAGCGCTCGCGCTGAAACCCAATTACCCCGAAGCGCACAACAATCTGGGGAACGCGCTGGCCCGCGCAGGCCGTTGGGACGAAGCCATCGATCAGTATGGGCGGGCGCTGGAGGGTGACCCTGCCTCCGCCGAAGCTCACAACAACTTGGGCACGGCGCTGACGGAGAAAGGCCGCCTGCCCGACGCCATCGGACAGTTCGAGGCCGCGCTCGCGATCCGCCCGGATTACGCGCAGGCGCACAATAATCTCGGCATCGCCCTGGTCGGCGCGGGCCGTCTGGGCGAGGCCATCGCCCACTACCGGAAAGCCACTGAGAGCGATCCCGCCTACATAGATGCCCACAACAACCTGGGCGCCGCACTGGCGCGGCAGGGCAAGTTCGACGACGCCATCGTGCATTTCCGTACAGCGCTCGAATTGAACCCCGGCGGCGCCCAGGCGGAAACCAATCTGGGGCGCGCGTTGCTGGCCGAGGGCAAGTTCGACGAGGCCATCCCGCATCTGGAGAGAGCCCTCTCCGCCGGTCCGGAAACGGCGGACCTCCACAACGACCTGGGGACGGCTCTGGCCGAGAAGAGCCGGCTGGACGAAGCGATTCCGCACTTTGAGAAGGCGGTCGCGCTGGACCCCGGAGATCGGAATGCGCATGCCAATCTGGGGCGTGCCTACGCCGCCGGACAGCGGTTTGACCAAGCCATTCCGCACTACGAAAAGGCGCTGGAGCGGAATCCCGGCTCGGCGGAACTGCACAGCCAACTTGGACTTGCTCTGGCCAACCAGAACCGCACCGCCGAAGCCATCCGGCATTTACAACGGGCGATCGAGATCTCTCCCGGCCTGGTGGAGGCGCGGTACTATCTGGGCGCGGCGATGATGATGAATGGCCAGAGAGCGCAAGCGCTCGCGCACTGGCGGGAGGCGTTGCGCCAGGCACCGGACAACCTCCGGGTGCTCAACGACACCGCCTGGGTACTTGCTACCTGTACCGACGCCGCCATTCGCAACGCGACTGAAGCCGTCACGCTCGCCGAGCGCGCCGTAGAGCTGACTTCCGGGCGCGAACCTGGGGTGCTCGCCACACTGGCAGCAGCCTACGCCGAAGCCGGCCGTTTCGACAAGGCGGTCGAACTTGAGATTCGCGCAGCCGACATGGCCACACAGGAAGGAAACGCGCCACTGGCCGCCACACTCCGTACCCGCTTGACACAGTTGCAGGCGAAGACGCCGATCCGGCAGCCATGATCGCGGATTAAGGCCGTCGAACGATGGGAGGTCGCCCACACAGGGCGCTCACCCGCACGTGCGTACACCAAAGCTCCGTGAGCGGACGCGGTCTGATATAGAATGATCCGTTGAGCGCCGTCCAACTCGAGACGTTTTATGAAACAAGGCATGAAAGTCCTGCTTCTGCTTTTCGTAAGCACTCTGGTTCGGCCGGCCTTCGTTTCCACCGCAGCCGCCGCGGATTGCTTTATCAACTGCATGGAGATCTCCGGCTGCTGGAGTGGCAGGCCCCTCAGCGATCCGCATGGCTGCCGGCCTGTCGGGACGAACGAACAGCCGGACCAGGGGGTCCGGAGCGGACGGGGCGTCCGCCCCACTATTTGATTCGCCCTGGCGCCATCGGAATTACGGAAAAGCTGCCCTGAAAGACAGCCGAGGAGCCGGTATCGAGACGGTACTCGGGCGCTTCCGGNNGCCCTGGCCGGAAGTCAGCTCGGCCCACCGAATCGCTTTCATGCCCTTTGCCGTCTCGCTGTCCGTTCGGCCCGCGTAGACCCCGAGGATTGGCGCGGTGCGTTCGTTGGGGTAGGCATCCAGCGGACCCAATCCCAGCCAGCGCAGATTGTCCAACCCGGCGGCGGTCTCGAACTCCATGCCGATCTCGGGCAGCCACGGGAACTCCACGTGGGGCGTTACCGTGTACTCCACTCGCAGTGTGCCATCGCGCCCTATTAGGTACGTGTACGCCACGGAGAACGAGTTTTTCTCATTGGCCGTGTGTTCGGCTTCGGCATCGATGCGGACGCCCGCGGCTTCCTCGGTAACCTTCCAACCTTTCACCGCCACCGAATACTTGTTCAGGTCCGGCACGGCGTCGGGTTGCATGCGCAGGTTGAGCACATCGTTGGCCCCTAACGGTCTCCAGATGGTGAAGCGCGAACCGGAGATGACCTTGGCGGTCCCTGCCGACGCCGAAATCAACCGGGCGGTGACTGGGTCGAACTCATAGGAGGCGGCTCCGGCAGTGACCACAACGGTCTTGGCGCTGCGCACGCGCACCTGGGACTGAACGGTGCGGACGGGCTCCGGGGCCGGGCCGTCCGCGACTAGTTCGACCGCGCGCTCGACGATCTCCGAGCCATCCGGACGAAGAAACGCAAGATGCGCGTAGTACGCAACGCCCGGCTCCACGCTCTTGATGGCATCTACGGGCAGCGCCAGGTACCCGATGGCGTGGGGCGCGGCACTCGCCTTGGCTTCTCCCTTGGCCAGTTCGCGGTCATCCGCCTTGACGCTCCAATGGACCCCGACCGTGGAAAGCTCGGTGAAATCGTAATCGTTCCGGATGGGGACCCGCACCTGCGCCTGGCCGGGCCAGAAATGCACCGCGTCCGCGGCAACGGCCACCGGCGCATACACGGCCCTCGCTTCCCAGTAGTCTCTCTGCGGAGTGCGATCAGCCTTTACGATGCCGTCCCAGCCGTCGGTCACTATCTGAATGTACTTCTCGGGCTGGCCGTTGGCGCCGGTGCGCGTCCGGGTCAGACCCTGATCCTGCCACATCCAGATGGCGCCGCCCGCGCCGCTGGGGTGCTGGGTCAGCGCGCGCCAGGAGTCCGCCAGCCCGCCGAACCCATCCTCCGCGTAGGCGTGCGTATATTCCGTGGTGATGATGGGTCGGCTGGAGTGGGCCGCGAGTTGATCCAGGGCGGAAGGCGGGCGGTAGTGCGGCGCCAGGATATCAATCTCCGGCGGAAGGAACTCGTCGATACGCTGGGGCATCAGCACCGGCCGCGTGGGGTCGGAGCCCTTCACAAAACGGATCATCGCCAGGTGCAAGGCCGTGAAGGGATTCTCGTTGCCGATATCCCAGACGATCACGGAGGGATGATTGCGGTCGCGCGCGATGGTCTCCTGCGCGCGCAGCAGGCCGGATGCCATGAACGACGGGTCGTCGCCGGATCCGCCGCCGAAGCCCATGGGAACCTCGTCGAGTACGTACATGCCCATCTCATCGCAGAGTTGGATGAACCCCTCGGCCGGCGGATAGTGGGATGTGCGAACCATATTGATATTCGCAGCCTTCATCAGGCGGAGGTCTTGGAGCCAGTCTTCGCGGCGGGTGGCCCGGCCTACGTCGGGGTGTTCGTCGTGGCGGCATACGCCCCGCAGTTTCACCGCCTGTCCGTTGATACGCAGCACTCCCCCTGTCGTCGAGATCTGGCGGAAGCCCACGGCCGATGTCCGCGCGTGCGTAACGCCGCCGCCTTGAGCCAACTCCACTGTGAGCCGGTACAGGTTGGGAGTTTCGGCGGTCCAGTGCTGAGGCGCGTTCACATGCATGGCGAGAAGCGTGTCGCGCGCTGTGCCGCGGTGGCCCGGAATTGCCAGGACGGCGCGCTGCACTTCCTTGCCGTCAGGCCCGGTCAGGATAGCCCGCAGTTCGTAGTCTGCCGGGGTGTTCGGACCGCGACCGCCTCCCGCCGGTGCACCGCCTCGGGCGCCAGCGCCGGGACCGCGGCTTCCGGATACCAGCACGCGCAGGTTCAGATCGGCGTCACGAAACTGGGCGTCGAAGGTGGTAGATGTCTCCACGCGGTCGATGTATGTCGCCGCAGGCATGGCTTCCAGCCAGACGTCGCGATAGATGCCGCCGAGCGCCCAGTCGTCGTTGGTATCGAATGCGGAGTCCTTGGTGGACTGGCGGACTCGCACGGCCAGCCGGTTTTCGGCGCCAATCTTGAGCGTAGGGGTCACGTCGAAGGCGAACCCGGTGAAACCACTGTCGTGGCGCCCCAGTGGCGCGGAGTTTAGCCAGACCTCAGCCGAATCCCACACCCCGCCGAAATGAAGCAGCACCCGCTTGCCGGTCAGGGTCGCGGGCGCCTGAAAGCGAAACACGTAGAAACCCTCGCCACCCTGCCTCGTCCGCGCGTAGATGGGTTCTTCAAACCCTTCGAGAGCCCAGTTCGAAGGCACCGGAATGGGGCGGAAGGACCCGCCCTGAAAGCCGTCCTGGTAGAACGCGGCCAGGCGATCCGCCGCGGGGGCATCGGCGGCAAACGCAAAATCCCAGGTTCCGTTGAGCGACGTCAACTGGGACGGCTGGGCGCAGGCTGCGGCGAGCGACAGAAGAAGCACAGCGTATCGCGCGCGCCGCAAGAACAGGATCATCTCCGGTCGCCCAAGAAGCGGGAGGGAATTCTTGTATGTCATTTACAGCTCTCCAAACCTGACCTATGTCACTGACAGACAGCTCGCCGGCCGTCTGACGGCCAAATTCTCAACGACAGTTTTTGGTCGCCCGTCCTCGCACGCCCCAACCGACGGTTGCCAGAGCATGCAAGGTCTCAGTTGCATGGTTCGCGATTTGTTGCTGGGCACCGGTGATGGTAACACCTGTCGCGACACCGTTCCGTCGCAAGCCATGGCGAGCCAGGCCCAAGTCGCCACTACAACGTCAAGTCGCCGTACCAGCGCAGGACTCGGAGAGCGCGCAGCGTGTTCCAGCGGCTTGCCCTGCCGACGCCGGTCTCCATCTCCAATGGAATCTGTTCGGGATGAAGGAGGTTGAGCGGCCAGCGCCCGTTCTGGTGGCGGCGCTCCCTCACGGTTTCGATAGCGTCATTGACGCGGCTGTCGGGTTTGATTCCTGCATTCCGCAGATACTCGAGTCCGCGCAAGACGTCGTAGTGCCAAAACGTCGGGAACGAGAAGCGGAGCCAGCGTTTGTCGATCGATTCGCCCGTTCGGAGCGAGCGGAACAAGCGGCGTTCGAGCAGATAGTTTTCGGCTTTCTTGCGGGCCTTAGTGACGGCCGCCGATTTGCGCCCCACCCGTTCGTATTCGAGCAGTCCTTCGAGCACGCAGATGGTGGTATGGAACGAGGAGCGGCGGCTTTGGGGGGCTTCGCAGTTCCAGCCGCCGTCTTCGAGTTGCTCGCTCAGGAGTTGATGGGCCAGTGCGTCGTTCGGTTCCTTGAAATACGAGCCGATGGCGAGAATTCTGCCATTGATGCAGGGCTCCGTTTCGCCGTGAAGGTATGGCCGGTTGTTGAGCGGCTTAAACACGAGCCGCCTGTCGACGCGGTCGATCATTTTGCGAGCCTGCTTGCTGGCGGGGTCGAGTCCGAGGTCCTTCAAGACGAGCAGACTGTAGAGGGTAATCAGCAGGCCTCGGTCCTCCTTCGGCCCGCCCCAGTTGCCCGCGGGAGATTGGCGGGCGAGAAGTTCGGCTCCCCAGCCTTCGGTTGCGACGCGCGACCGCTCGGCAGCAATCGCGTCGGGGGATTCACCGGTGAGGTCCCTCATGACCTGCCATCGGATCGCCGGGTCAGAGTCGAGAAGCCATTTGAGGTGCGCGGGGCGGGGCGCATAATCGTGTAGGCGCATTGGTCCAGTATCGCAAGTGGTGTGTGCATTTTGACCTGCGCGCGGAGCCACGTTGGCATGCATTCAGAGCAAGCATGATCGGGCCGAGGCGCCGAGCATTCCAGCCTTTCCGCCGTTATAGACTGGAGCGTGAGCACCAGGATCGTCATGTTGAGCGCTCTGATTTCGTTCCTGGCCGGGTGTGCGGCAAAGCCCGCGCCAGAAAAGCCGGCTCCAGAAAAGCCCGGCACAACCTTCCCGTTGAGTTTCCCCGTTCTCCTGGTCGACGACCGCGATCTGAAGGTCTACGACGATGAGGCAGGCCTGACGACTACAAGGGGAGCCGCCGGTATGGGATACACCGAGTACCAGGTGATCGCGTCGGACGGGATGACGTACTCGATCCTCAAAGAGACTCAATTCGGGAGGCGCGCATGGTTCATGGACATGGGGACCAGCCCGTATCGAGTGTTCCTGGAGATGAAGAAGCGCGACGTAATCACCTTGCCGAAAGCCAAAGCCCTCGTCCTGCGCACGGCCCTCGCACCGCACGGACCGGTGGATGGTTCCGCACCTGGTGCGGAGATCGCGACGCAAAGGATTCAGAGTTGCCAGTCGGTGGCGGGCCTTATCGAGGTTTGCCGGAAGACGTGGGAGTGGCGCTGAGCGCTCGAAGTGGCTCTAGGCGCTCCTCTTCGCAAGCCAAATCGCGCCTTCAACGCCTGACGAAAGGAAGATGGCCTATCCTTTCCTTAGCGTTGGGCTAACGAAAGGAAAATGGTCTATCTTTTCGTTAAGGATTGGCTAACGAAAGGATCTTTCGTTCGCAGCGTCTACCGGGAGCTTAACCATTTTAGGGAACTCCTCACCAGTCAACACNNTCGCGGCTCGGTAACTCACGCTGAATCAGCATCAGCCGCAACCGAGCCGCGACCGTCAGTGAGCGGTTGCCCCTGGTTGAACCACGAAATCCCCAAAACGGTTAAGCACCCGCGTCTACCCCTCATCCCCATGCACATGCGGGTGGGAGTGCAACTCGCCGCCGTGACGATGGCGATGGGCGTGGACCAGATTCGTGCGGCGCAGCAACTCCGCATCCCGCAGCAACTCGCCCGGAGCGGCCTCCGCCACCAACTCCCCCGCGTCCAGGACGAAACAGCGGTCGGCAATGTCTTCCAGGTCCCGCAAATCGTGCGTGGCAGTGATCACCGATTTGGCGCCTCCACCCCATTCCACCAGCAGATCGATCAGTTGGCTCTGACTGCGCGGGTCCAGTGCGGCGGTCGGTTCGTCTAACAGAAGCACCGCCGGGTCCAGCACCAGCACGCTGGCCAGCGCGACGCGCTTCTTCTCGCCCCCGGATAAACGGTGCGGAATCCGATCCTTCAGATGACCAATACGGAGGCGCTCCAGGATCTCTCCCACCCGGTCCCGCACCTCGCTTTTTGGCCAGCGCATTTGCAGCGGACCGAATGCCACTTCGTCAAACACCGTGGGATTGAAAAGCTGCACGTCCGGGTTTTGAAAAACCAACCCTACCTCGCGGCGGAATGAATAAGCGAAGGCATCGTGGGAAAAGTTGTGCTCGGTCAGTTCCTCGCCACGGAACCGAACCAGCCCCGAGCCAGGAAAATAGAGCCCGTCCAGGATGCGCAGCAGGGTCGACTTCCCCGAGCCGTTGGCCCCCAGCAGCGCGATGCGGGTTCCTTCCTCGATGCTCAGGCTCAGATTGCTGAGTGCGGTTTGCCGCTGATACCGATAGGTGAGGCGGTCGA
The DNA here is from genome assembly GCA_003167275.1 of Bryobacterales bacterium. Taxonomy (GTDB): domain Bacteria; phylum Acidobacteriota; class Terriglobia; order Bryobacterales; family Bryobacteraceae; genus JAIQFL01. The sequence goes on from PMTT01000840.1 coordinate 23,776, forward strand.
CCTCGAAGAGCTTCAGCGGCCCGCCCATGTCGCCCCTCCGGCCAGCCCCGCGAAGAGGACCAGCGCCGCCCAATCCCGCCCGCACATGCGAAACTCGTCCAGCACATAGACCTCTCCGCGGAATCCGCGCGCCTGCATGGCAAGGAACACCTCGCCGCTCAATTGGAACGCCTTGGTGATCAGGACTCCTCCGCTGGAGATCGCCAGGCGCCGGTGGTCGCTGCCACTCAGCCTTCCCACGGTGCGGCTCTTGCGCGATTCGAACATCTCGTGGGCCGTCTCCAGCAACAGCAGAATG